>DASTXK010000280.1:0-7367 GCA_035765555.1 Acidobacteriaceae bacterium | reverse complement strand
TTCAGCATCGGTTCGACTGAGGGTTTGGCGCCCAGCCAGCTTTCGTACATCTTTTCCAGGTCCTCGGTGTTGCCGCGCGACAGAACCATTTGGCGGAAGCGGTCGCCGTTGGCGCGGGTGAGGCCACCGTGGTTTTCGAACCACTGGAAGGCGTCGTCGTCGAGCATTTCCGTCCAGAGATAGGCATAGTATGCGGCCTGGTATCCGTTGCCCCAGATGTGCATAAAGTAGCTCGACCGATAGCGCGGCGGGACGTAGGAGATGAGCAGGTGCTTCTTCTGGAGGGCCTCTTTCTCGAAGGTGTCCGGGTCTTGTAGAGGCGCGCTGGCGGGGAGTGTGTGCCACTGCATATCGAGTTCGGCGGCGGCGAGAAGCTCCGTGAGTTTGTATCCCTGATTGAAGGTGCGGGACTTCTTGATCTTCGCGAAGAGCGCGGCGGGCATGGGCGCGCCGGTCTTGTAGTTCTTCGCATAGTGCTGGAAGACCTCGGGGTAGAGCGCCCAATGCTCGTTGAACTGCGACGGGAACTCGACGAAGTCGCGCGGGACGGAGGTGCCGGAGAGGCTGGGGTATTCGGTGTCTCCAAACACGCCGTGGAGCGCGTGGCCGAACTCGTGGAACATGGTGGTTACGTCGTCAAAACTGAGAAGCGCGGGTTCGCCGGAAGCGGGCTTGGTGAAGTTGGCCACGTTGTAGACGACGGGAAGGTTTCCCAGCAATTTGGAGGGATGGACGAAGCTGCTCATCCACGCGCCGCCGTTTTTATTGTCGCGCTTGAAGTAGTCGCAATAGAAGAGCGCCATCGGCTTCTGGTCGGCGTCGAAGACCTCGAAAACGCGCACGTCTGGGTTGTAGACGGGCAGGTCGTGCCGCTCCTTAAAGCTGATGCCGTAGAGTTTGGTGGCGGCGTAGAAGACGCCATTCTCAAGGACGTTGTTCAGCTCGAAGTAGGGCTTCACTTCGTTTTCGTCGAGGTCGTATTTGGCCTTGCGGACCTGCTCGGCGTAGAACTCCCAATCCCACGGCTCCAGCTTGAACCCCCCATGTTGCGAGTCGATGAGGGCCTGAATGTCCCGGGCCTCGCCGGCGGCCTTGGCGGTAGAGGCGGGGACGAGCGCGTCCATGAAGTTAAGCGCGGCCTGAGGCGTTTTGGCCATCTGGTTCGTGAGTCTCCAGGCGGCATAGTTGGGGAAGCCGAGCAACTTGGCCTTTTCGGCGCGAATCTGTGACAGGCGCGCGATGGTGGAGCGGGTATCGTTGGCATCGTTGCGCTCAGCGCGGTCCCATGAATCTTCAAAAAGCGCCTTGCGGGTGTCGCGGTTCTGGAGATAAGTGAGGTCGGGCTGCTGGGTGGTATTTTGCAGCGGCAGCACCCATCCCTGCTGCTTGCGCTGCTCGGCGGCCTGCGCCGCAGCGGCAAGTTGCGCCGGGTTGAGGCCGGCGAGCGCGGCCTTGTCGGTGGTGGAGTAGGCGGCGGCCTTGGTGGCGGCCAGCAGCTTCACGATGAAGTCATTGGAGAGGGTGGAAGCCTCTTCGTTTAGCTTTTTGAGTTTGGCCTTATCGGAGTCGGAAAGCGCGGCCCCGTTGTGGACGAATTCATCGTATTGCCACTCGACGAGGCGCAGGGACTCGGGGTCGAGGTGGAGGGTGGCGCGCTGGTCGTAAACGGCCTTGATGCGGGCGAAGAGCTTGGGGTTGAGATAGATGGCGTCCTGCGTGGCGGAGAGCTTGGGGGCCTCGATGGCCTGGACCTTCTGCAACTCGGGATCAGTGTTGGCTCCGGTGACGGCGCTAAAAACAGACATGACGCGGTCGAGCAGGCGGCCGGATTTTTCGAGCGCGACAAGAGTGTTCTCGAACGTGGGCGGGGCGGGGTCGTTGGCGATGGCCTCGGCTTCCTTGATCTGCTGGGCCATTCCGGCTTCGATGGCCGGCTGGTAGTCGCTGTCCTTGATCTTGTCGAAGGGCGGCGCGTGAAAGGGCAGGGTGCTGGGCGCGTAGAAGGGATTGTCGGGGCCGAAAGCGGGAGTGGTGGCCTGGCCGTTCGCGGCGCCGACGGCGATTGCCGCGGCGGCTGCCAAAGTAGCTGTGTTCTGCAAGAGTCGTTTCGCCTTTGTGAGAGATGTGCGCGGGGGCAGTGATGTCATGAAGGGGCTTTAGGGGAAATGTTTCCCGGAACCCACGATTGTATCGAATCGGCGAGCGCGGGCGCGGTCAGGGGCCGTTCCGGACGACGCGCTGGAAGGCGATTTCGTGGGAGAGGACGAATCCGAGCCGCTCGTAGAGAGCGATGGCCCGGTGGTTGTCCGCGCCAGTGTGCAGGAAAGAGAGCGAGCCGTCGCGGCGATGGTCGGCGAGCAGGCGTGTGATGAGGGCGGCGGCGTGGCCGTGGCCCCGGTGGTCGGGATGCGTGCAGACGCCGCTGATTTCGATGTTGCGGTCAAAGCCCATGCGCTCGCCGGCCATGGCGACGAGCTGGCCCTGGGCGCGGATGCCGTAATAGCGGCCCATCTCACAGGTGCGGACGCGGAAGAATCCGGGAAAGGCGACTTCGATGAGGGCGAGCATTTCGGGCGCGTTGGCGCAGGAGAGCGGGTGGATTTCGATGTCGCGCGGGAGCTCCGGCAGGGCGGCGTTTTCGGGGAAGGCCATTTGTACGCTGGGATAAGGATCGCCGAATTTGAGGCCGGGAACCGCCAAGAGTGGAGGGGCGTTCCTCAGGCCCATCATGTAGGTGGCCTCGCCGGGGGCGAGCAGCGAGTGGAGGTCGCGCATGGCTTCGGGAGTACGTTCGGAAACGGCGGCGAAGGGGGCCACGTCGGTCTGATACTTGCAGGCGCTTCCGGCGTACTGAGCGAGGTGCCGCTGGCGGGTCTGGAGGGAGTGAAGGACGGGGTTGGCGAAGACAGTATCGGTCACAACCTAAATTTTATGGTCTAACAGCCAGGAGGCGGTCGATCAGGGCCTGGCATTCGTCCGGGTGCAGCGTGCCGGAATTCGAGACGCGGAGTGGGCCGTGGGATTGCCGGGAAAGCTCGTCCAAAATGGCGGGGATTTGGTCAGGCGGGGCGGATTTCCATTCTTCCATCAGGTCGGACAGATATGTCCGGTCTTCCGCGTTGAGCTGCTGTGCCCAATCGGGATGGACCCATACTTCGAGGCCGGCAGTGCTTCGCGCGATGACGAGCAGGTTGACCGCTTGGTCATTGAAGCGGGAGAACTGAAGTTCCACGAATCTGGGCAGGTTCGGTTGCATGGCGCGGCCGGTGATAGCTGATGGAATAGCCTGACGCAAGAACGTGCCGGGCGTCATTAAGCAGGCGAGGGAGGATGGAGCGGCGGGTCAGCAACTGGCTGAGGATGCGGCGGCGCAACTCCGCGGTAACCCACTCCTCCGGCACGCTTGCTACGATTCGCCGGATGGTGTTCTCAGAGATTCCGTCAAACTTTTCTAGCCATTGTTGCACAGAATCCTCATTCCACAAGCCGCTATAGAGGGACAAATCATGCACCATGGCCCGTCTTGGGCATGTGCGGTCATATCCGAACTTGCCGCCGAACATGAAGTCGTTATCGATGAAGCGGGCCTGAAGGCCGCGTCCAGTGCTGAGGTAGACGGCCTGCCTGCGGTCGCAGTTGTTGGCCCAGAGGTCGAGGACGAGCATTCCGAGAAAGTCGGCGCGGTTCTGGACGCGCTTGATCCAGGAGTGAGGAATTATCTGGTAGGTGCGCCGCTCGCCCGAGGCCTCGATGAGGCGGGAGCCGAAATGGATTCCAGGGCGGGGGCGGATGGGGGCATGTCCGTTGTTGTTGAACCAGAGGGCGTGGTTCTGGTCGAGGAAATCGCTGGAGACTTCGATCGGCATCCAGTCGGGTGCGGGCAGTCCGGCGCGGCGAATCAGCGCGGTCCCCACCACCTCATTCGCGAGGGCCTGAGAGCCGGGGAAGCCGTTGAACTTGACGACGTAGAAAGCGCCATCCGATGCCTGAAGAATGGAGGGCTGGCTACTTCCACACAACTTATAAAAAAATCTGACGGCGGACACCCCAGGGCGCGCGTGTCCTGAGAGAACGTGCTCGAACTTCCTCATTGAAACCTCGGCAAAAAGAACAGCAAAGATCAACGCGAAAAAAGTGAGACAGTACAGCAGTTTGCAACTTTTCTGGGGCAACCCTCTCTTCTTACCATTGGGGGGCGAAGAGCCAACAAAAAAGTCACGCGCAGCGGCGTGATTTGTCTCGAAAGTTGACACTTTAGGAATGATTCCGGTGATTCTGTTGCGGAATAGAACAAAAGCAGAAGCAACCCTTTGATTGAAGGCAAGGGCTGCATATCCGGAAAGGCGAAGGAGCGAGTTGCGAACACCTTATATCTAGCTAATCTACTCCTAGCAGTTTGTTGGAGGGGGCATGACCATATCGACGATGTTTGAGGCCAAAACCAGGCTGTCGGCCCTGGTTAAAAAGGCCCAGCATGGCGAGAAAATTGTTTTGACCACCGGCAGGAAAAAGATACCTGTGGCCATGATCGTTGCCCTGAAGCCGGTTAAAGAGCGGCCCTTCGATCTGTTTCATCACCCTGGCTTCAATATTCCCGCCGATTTTGATGAGCTTCCAGAGGCTGATAGGAAGGCGTGGCGCGGGGAGAGTGAGTGAAATTCTTCGTTGATACGCACTATGTGCTGTGGGCCGCGATCAATTCAAAGCGAATCGAGCCGTGGGCGAGGAAGATCATCGCCGACCTCAACAATGAGGTTCTTGTATCCGCGGCGACGATATACGAGATCAGCCTGAAGGTGCGGCTGGGCAAACTTCCGGAAGCAGAGGATTTTGAGAACGACCTTGTTGCGAATATCGAAGATGGCCTGGGCTACACCGTTGTGCCGCTTGAACCGGCAGTAATGCTGCGCGCTGCACGTTTTGAAGCCGACCACGCCGGTCCCTTTGATCGAATGATCGCGGCCCATGCGATCCAACACAATCTCCCGCTCCTAACTACAGATGCCCGGCTCGAGGTTTTTGGAGTCCGGCGCTTGAAAAAGTGACCTGCGAAAGAAACGTCGTGGTGATTCGGCCCGCCAAATAATTTGACCCGCAAGCAGGCGACAGGCATAGACTTGTACGCGCTGCGGCGGCCAGGCAAAATCCTCCCTCAATCGCGCTGGCCAGGCAAGGTGCGGGATGAAGAATTTCTTCGGCGAAATTGGGCGGGACCTGCGGTTCGCGCTTCGCAGCCTGAATAAAGACCGGAAATTTACGCTGATGGCCGTGCTGGCGCTGGCGCTGGGCATCGGGTCGGTCACGGTGATCTTTAGCGCGATCTACGGCGTCGTTATCGACACCTTTCCTTACGCGCATTTCGACCGCATGGTCAGCTTTTCCATTGATCCCATCCGGGGACAGTCCTCCGGGTTTGGGCGCGAGTATCTCTCCATCCCCGAATTTCTTGATTACCGCAAGGACAATAACGTCTTCAGCGACATGGAAGGCGGGACCATTATTCCGGCGCTGCACTGGACGCACGACGGCCAGACCACGCAATGGACCGACACTGACGAGACCGCCAACGGCTATCAGTTTTTTGGAGTCAAGCCGCTCATTGGCCGCCTCATCACTCCGGCGGACACCGCGCCCGGCGCGCAGCCGGTCTTTATGATGACCTACGCGGTCTGGAAGAACCAGTTCAACAGCGATCCAAAAATTGTGGGCAAGATGTTCGACTTGAACGGCACGCCCTATCAGCTCATCGCCATTATGCCGCCGCGGTTCAGGCCCGGCTGGACGGACATTTTTATCGCCTTCCCGATGGACCGCGCCGCCGTGGCCAACGATCCGAACCTCAGGGACAACGCCGTCTGGCCGCTGGGAATGCTGAAGCCCGGAGTGACGATTCAGCAGGCCGCCGCCAACCTCAATATAGTTGCGCATCAGCTCGCGAAGGCCTATCCGAACCAGTACCCGAAAAACTTCCGGGTCACAGCGCGATCGTTCCAGGACCGCGTGACGCCGATGTTCACGCACATTCTGCCTCCGCTGCTGGGGGCGGTCGCCCTGCTGCTGCTGATCGCCTGCACGAACGTTGCGAACCTGCTGCTTTCGCGGGCCACGGCGCGCGACCGAGAAATTGCCGTGCGGGCGTCGATGGGCGCATCGCGCTGGCGTCTGATTCGGCAGTTGCTGACGGAAAGCTTTGTGCTCGCCGTCGCCGGATGCGCCGCCGGGTGCTTCTTCGCCTGGCTCGGCATACGGGAACTTGTTCCACTGATTCCCTACAACAGCTTTCCGCAGGAGTCCGTGATCAGGCTGAATGGAATTGTTCTGGCGGCCTCGCTGGGAATCGCGTTTGTGGCAACCATTCTGTGCGGGCTTGTGCCCGCGATTCACGCCGTAGTTGGGCCGCTGCATCCGCGGCTTTCGGGCGCAGGCACCGGATCAGCCGCAGGGCTGCGCCACGCCAAGCTGCGCTCCGGGCTTGTAATTGCGGAGATCGGGCTGGCCATCGTACTGGTCACGGGCGCTGGCCTCATGCTGCGCAGCTTCTTCACGATGACGCACCAGGATTTGGGCTACGATCCCAAATCGGTGCTCGACCTCAGCATGAGTTTTCCGGGGAACCAGTACCACTCGCCTGCGCAACGGAAAACTTTCTATCAGGAATTGATCCGCAAGACGCGAGAGATGCCCGGCGTTATATACGCGAGCCCGCAAGGCGGTGCTTTTAGCGCAATTGATGTCACAAGCGGCGAAAGCCACTCCGAGCCCTGGCGCTCGGTTATCGCGCTGGTGGGCAACGGCTATGCCGGAATCCATAACCAGGTTTTGCTGCGGGGGCGCACGTTGTCCGCCGAAGACGTTTTCGCCAGCCGCAAGGTGGCGGTGGTGAACCAGGCGTTTGCACAGAAGTTTCTGCCGAAGAGCGAACCGTTGGGACAAAAAATCGACTTCGCCGCTTACGACATGTATCTGCGGCGTTCGGCGAGGCAAGATTTCGCGAAAGCCCCCACGGACGCGAAGCCACCCGCGCATAGTTGGTTTGAGGTGGTGGGGATTGTTTCCGACCAGAAAAGCCCCTATTTCGGACGCGGCAATGCTCCGCCCCGGCCGGAGGCGTATGCTCCATGGACGCTGATGCCGGAGATGGTCGGCGGGCTGTCGGTCCGGACCAGCGGCAATGCCGACCGCTACTCGAAGGCGCTTGTGCAGCAGATATGGTCGATGGACCCGGATGTCGAGACAGGAGACTCGCAATCGGGGGAAACCGTCTCCGAAGCGGACCAGCTCAGTAAAAATCTTTATGCGCAGCCGGAATTTGAGTTCATCATGCTATCGACGTTCGCCGTCGTGGGGCTGCTGCTGGTGATGATCGG
>DASTXK010000279.1:0-11782 GCA_035765555.1 Acidobacteriaceae bacterium | reverse complement strand
GTGGCGCGGCGGCGGGCGACGCGCCACAGCAACCACACGGCTTCAAAGAGCAAGGTGATTGCGCGCACGGCCGATCCCGAGGCCGAGTCGAAAAATGTGGTCGCGGAAATTCCGCCGATTCCGATGAAGAACGGCCACCTTTATGTGCCGCCGCCGATGCGGGGCTCGCACGCGATTCTGGTGCGGCAGAACCGGCGCAATGACGCCGAGGACCTGTCGCGCATCCAAAACAAGTCGCAGTTGGTGGCGATGAAGGACGCCGGGTATCTGGTGGACCTGCCGGAGAACAAGGAACTGCGGGTTGATTCGGACCTGCCGGACGTGCGGAGTTGCGCGCGGCCCTGGACGGTGAAGTTTCTTGAGAATCTGGCCCATGCACATTACGTGCGCTTCCATCGTCCTCTGAAGGTGACTTCGGCGGCGCGCACGGTCGCCTTCCAGCGGCGGCTGATGCGGGTGAACGCCAATGCCGCTCCGGTGAAGGGATTGATTGCGTCGCCGCACTTGTCGGGCGCGGCGGTGGACGTTTCGAAAAAAGGGCTGTCGCTGTCGGAAATCGCCTGGATGCGGGCCTATCTGCTGCCTCTGCAGGAAGAAGACAAGATTGATGTGGAAGAGGAGTTTTACCAGGCTTGCTTCCATATCAATGTGTACGAGTCGTATGTTCCGAAGCACAAGAAGAGCCACGGTTCGTCGGCAACATTGCTGGCTACGGGCGTGAGGTAGGCGCTCCAGGAGCGATCATCCCTCAGCGGCTAAAGCCGCACTCATTCTACGTACTTTGTGGCACGGCTGAAGCCGTGCCCTTCCCTTTGCAATG
The DNA here is from genome assembly GCA_035765555.1 of Acidobacteriaceae bacterium. Taxonomy (GTDB): domain Bacteria; phylum Acidobacteriota; class Terriglobia; order Terriglobales; family Acidobacteriaceae; genus Silvibacterium. The sequence goes on along the minus strand of DASTXK010000279.1, from coordinate 10,962 downwards.
ACTTTTTCAGCAAGCAGTGAAGCCGTGCCCTGATACGAAGCTGAATCTCCGTAACCTGTGAAACCCGTTCGCCTCAAAGATCTAAGCAGCGGGCGGATTCTCCAATTGCGCGAAGCGCGTGTGCCCGTGCGGCGAGCACCATTTACCATGATCGTTAACGATGCGATCTGAAAGTGGTTCTCTTCCGGCGCGCGCGGAGTTTCTGAAGCTGGCCCGCACGCACACTCTGGTTCCGGTGTACCGCACGCTCACGGCGGACGTGGAGACGCCGGTGACGGCCTTTTTGCGCCTGGCGGCGGATGAGCCGGAGTGCTTCATGCTGGAGTCGGTGGAAGGCGGCGAGAATGTGGGCCGGTACACGTTCATCGGCATTCGACCCTACAAGCGGATTGTGGCGCGCGGGACTTCGATTGAGATTCGAGAGCGCGGGCGGACACGCAGGGTCGAGGGGAACATCTTCCAGCTTTGGAAAGAGGCAATTGAGGGACATCGCCCGGCGCGGGTGAGCGGGCTGCCTCCGTTTACGGCTGGAGCGGTGGGGTTCTTCGCTTATGACGTGGTGCGGCAGATTGAAAAGCTGCCGGAGCGGACGGTGGATGATTTGGGGCTTCCTGACGCCTGCCTGATGTTCTTTGACGAAGTGCTGGCGTTCGACCACGTAAAGAAAGAGATTCTGCTGATCGTGACAGCGGACGTTCAGCGGCAGAAACCGGCGGCGGCGTATGAGGATGCGCTGCGGCGGCTGGGGCGGCTGGAGCGGAGGCTGGCGCGTCCGCTGCCGGAGTCGGCGCTGAGGCCGCGCGCGAAGAAGGCCGCGGGCAAGCTGAAGATTGAGTCGCGGATGAAGAAGCGGGATTTTCTGAAAGCCGTGGAGCGGTCGAAGGAGTACATTGCGGCGGGCGATGTATTTCAGGTGGTCGTGTCGCAGCGGTTCGATGTGAAGCCGGAGGTTGATCCCTTTGCGGTGTATCGCGCGCTGCGGATCGGCAACCCTTCGCCGTATCTCTACTTTTTGCGATTCGGACTGGAGAAGCCGGCGGACACGCACATTGTGGGGTCGTCTCCGGAGTTGCTGGTGCGGGTGCAGGGGCGCAAGGTGGAGTACAGGCCCATTGCCGGGACGCAGCCGAGGGGCGCGAACGAGGAAGAGGACCTCGCGCTGGAGGAGCATCTGCTGCATGACGAGAAAGAGCGCGCCGAGCACGTGATGCTGGTGGACCTGGGCCGGAACGATGTGGGGAGGGTGAGCGAGTACGGGTCTGTGCGGGTGAAGGACCTGATGTTCATCGAGCGCTACTCGCACGTGATGCACCTGGTGAGCGCGATTGAGGGACGGCTGCGCGAAGGACTGACGGCGGTGGATGCGTTTGAGGCGTGCTTCCCGGCGGGGACCCTGAGCGGCGCTCCCAAGATTCGCGCAATGGAGATTATCGAGGAACTGGAGCCGACGCGGCGGGGCATCTATGGCGGCAGCGTGCTGTATGCGGATTTTTCCGGAAACCTCACATCGTGCATCGGCATTCGCACGCTGCTGATGCGCGGCAAGCAGGGACACATTCAGGCGGGCGCGGGCATTGTGGCGGACTCGGTTCCGGAGCGCGAGTATGAGGAGAGCGTAAACAAGGCCAAGGCGGTGGTGAAGGCGATCGAGAAGGCGAGAGGGGACTGACCGTCTGGGAGAACCGCAGATCCTTCGACTTCGCGCTACGCGCTCTGCTCAGGATGACAACTTCATTTTTTTGGGGATTGTGCGTTGATTCGCATTGAACGAGCTTCGCTGGAGCGCATGGATGAGGCTTACGCCATTGTGCGGGAGTACTACGAGGCGGTCGGCGTGGTGGTGCGGGATGATCCGGAGAGTTTTGCTCGGGATTATTTTGGGGCCGGATCGGGCGTGTGGCTGGCGTACGAGGATGAGAGCATGGTCGGGTGCATTGCGCTGCGGCCTCTGCCGCAATTGGGGCGGGCGGGCGAGATCAAGCGGATGTATGTGAAGCCGGAGGCGCGCGGTCAGGGCATTGCCGAGCGGTTGCTGAAGGCGCTGGAAGAGTATGCGGCGGAGGCGGGGTATTGGGCGCTGTATCTGGATACGAAGGATGATCTGACGACGGCAATTCGGTTTTATCAGCGGCATGGGTACGAGGCGTGCGAGCGCTATAACGAGAATCCTCAGGCAACGATGTTCATGCGGAAGGGACTGGCCGGGGACTAGAATAGATTGAAGTAATTAATTAATTGGCAGGAGGAACTGATGAGACAGAGACAGACGGCTGCTCCCAAACTCATCAGCGCGCTTTCAGCACGCACCCAATTTGGGCAAATCATGCGCCGCGCTTCCGGCAAGAAGCGGGAGCGTTTTATTGTTGACAGGCGCGGGGACCCGAAGGTTGTGATTATGGGGATCGAGGATTATCTGGCTAATATCGCGCCAGAGTCGGAGATTATGGCGGCCCTGCATGCTGAGGCCAGGAAAAAGGGCACGGACCAGATGTCGATGAGCGAGATCGACAAGGAAATATCCGCGTACAGGAAAGAACGGGCTTTGAAGAGTGCAAGAAACCAGGCTCGTTCTTGATACCAATGTTGTCGTATCGGCCCACTTGAAAAGCACGGGATTTGAGCGGTTTATTTTTGAACTAGCGCTCGATTCCAAAGTGCGACTTTGCATCAGCCGCGAAATCATGGGTGAATATGAGGAAGTGTTGATGCGACCCAAATTTGGTCTTCCACCGAAGTTGCTGCATGAGACATTCAGGCGCATCAAGGAAGCCGCGATATGGGTTGTTCCCTCGGAAATTATCAATGCGGCGTTTGACCCGGATGACAACATTTTCCTTGAATGCGCCGAAGTTGCGCGGGCGCATTATCTCGTGACGGGGAACGGACGCCACTTTCCTGGACGGTGGAAGTCTACAAAGATCGTCAATGCCAGAGAGCTCACGATGATTCTGGTTCCGGAGCTTTAAGCGTCAGGCGGCGCTGACGCGGGCCGGGATTTACACTAGAACCAGCGCTATGGTCTTTGTTCTCGACAATTACGACTCGTTTACCTACAACCTTGTGCAGTACATGGGCGAGCTTGGGGCGGAGATGGTGGTCCGCCGCAATGATGCGCTGACGGTGGACGAGGTGGAGGCGCTGGAACCGGAGCGGATTCTGCTGTCGCCGGGGCCGTGTACGCCGCAGGAGGCGGGCATCAGCGTGGACCTGATCCGGCGGTTCGCGGGGCGGGTTCCGATACTTGGAGTGTGCCTGGGGCATCAGGCGATTGGGGCGGCGTTCGGCGCAGACGTGGTGCGAGCGGACAAAGTGATGCACGGCAAGACGAGCGAAGTGAAGCACGATGGGAAGACGGTCTTCGCGGGGCTGGCGAGTCCAATGACCTGCACGCGGTATCATTCGCTGATTGTTTCGGAGAAGGGTTTGCCGGAGGAGCTTGAGGTTTCGGCTCGCTCGGAAGACGGGACCATCATGGGACTGCGGCACCGGAAGCTGGCTGGTGTTGAGGGCGTGCAATTTCATCCCGAAAGCGTGCTGACGGCAGACGGGAAGCGGCTGATCCAGAATTTTCTTGAGTTGTAACGGGCTTATTCCAGACTTGAGCGCAAAGGGGCGCGGGCCGCGTCCATATTGCAGTATGACTGTATCGAGAATTTTTCAAATTGCCGCGTTGCTGGGAGCGGGCGCATCAGTGTATGCGCAGCAGGCCGCGATCGCGTATGTTCCGGCGGCGGGAGTCACGGTGTCGGGATCGCTGTCGGTCGCGGACGGCACGGTGAGCATAGGCAACAACGGAACCATCAAGGCGGGCGATTCGACCGCGATGGTGAAGCTTGCGCGGGGCGGCGACCTGCGCGTATGCGCCTCGACGGAAGTGCATTTGTCGCGCGACACCAGCGTGCAGGGCGCGGACTCGGCGCTGATGATTGCGATGGACCGCGGCGCGCTCCAGGCGAGCTACGTTCCGGGCAAGTATTCGGATGTGCTGCTGACGCCGGACCTGCGGATTCTGATTTCCGGGCCGGGCACGGCTGACCTGAAGATTCGCGTGAACAAGCAGGGCGACACCTGCGTGGACAATCATGGCGCCAATGCTCCGTATGTCACGGTGACGAGCCAGTTCGAGGGCGGCGTGTATCGCGTGCAGCCGAACCAGCGCGTGATGTTCGAGCACGGCAGCCTGCAGCAGGTGGTGGACAAAGAGGCCGAGCCGTGCGGATGTCCCGCGGCGGCGTCTCCGGTCGCGGTGGCGAGCAACACCACGAAACCGCAACCGGGGAAGACGGCGGCTGAGGCCGCGAATCCGTTTCCGCTAGCGCGGAGCGAAGGGCTGGCAGGGCCGGAGCCTGAGCCGACCGAACCGGTGGTCCCGGTGGGCGTGGCCCATGCCGAGGTTGCGGCGCCTATTGCGTATAGCTCGGCGCTGACGCCGAATCCGGAAGCTCCCGGCGCGGCGGGGAAGGCTCCTTCAGCTTTGGAGAGTGCGGGAAAGCCGGCGGCGGTGAGGCTGGAGTCGCAGACGCTGGATGCGGAGATTGCTCCGGTGAAGGAGAAGCCGCATCGGGGATTCTTCGGTTCGATTGGGCATTTTTTCAAAGAGATTTTTGCGGGGTGAGGAGCCCACCCTCCGCACGATGAACCCGTGCAAAGGATGGGGCACCCAAATTCGGTAGTTGCCCCACATCTCAAAAGCGAGATGTGGGCAGCCGCGTTCGCATCCTGACCGAATCGCTGCGATACAATAATGGGGAAGATTCATCGAATCAGCGTCAGGCTGACCTCTGAATAAAATCTCAGAAAAATTTCAAGGAGTTTTCTTTTTATGGCGATTCCCGCCACACAGATGCGTCCCGGCATGATTATTAAGCACAACAATGAGCTTCATGCCGTGTTTTCGGTGGAGCACCGCACGCCGGGGAACCTGCGGGCGTTCATCCAGGCCAAGCTGCGGAACCTGCGCACGGGCGCGATGTTTGAGCACCGCTTCCGCTCGCCCGACCCGATTGACCGCGTGGTGGTGGATGAGATTCCGATGGAGTTTCTCTATAACGACGGCGACGATTTCTACTTTATGAACACGGAGAACTACGAGCAGACGAACCTGAAGCGCGACACGCTGGGCGACGCGGTGGATTACCTGACGGCGAATTTGCAGATTACGGTTTCGTTTTTTGATGGAGTCGCTGTGGGCATCGAGCTTCCGCAAACGGTGGAGCTGACGGTGGTGGAGACGGAGCCGGGGCTGAAGTCGGCCACGGCATCTTCAGTCACGAAGCCCGCGAAGCTGGAGACGGGGCTGACGGTGCAGGTTCCTCCGTTTATTAATGAGGGCGAGAAGATTCGCGTGGACACGGCGGAAGGGGCGTACCTGAGCCGGGCGTAAGATGCGGGATTTTGGTAATGGGCGGCGCGGCTTTGGCTGCGCCGTTATGCTTGTGGGTGATACATTGATCGGCGGAGGCAGTGTATGGCATACGAAGAGGGCTTTCGGCGGATCAAATTCGCGGTGAGCATTGTTCTGGTGCTGGGCCTGGCGCTCGTCGCAGTCGGCGCTGTTGGCGTTGTAGTATCCCATTTCAATTTTCATTGGATGGTTCCTGCGATTTTTGGAGTGTACATTTCAATCTTTGCGGGGATTCTATGGGCGGCAGCGTGGATCATTGAAGGATTCATTCGCGGCCCCAGAGTTTCACAACAGTAGACTATGGTTCGTCATTATCTGGTGAAAGGGCGTGTGCAGGGAGTGGGCTTCCGGTGGTATGTGCATCGGGAGGCGGGAGACCTTGGCCTGCATGGGTGGGTCCGGAATACGGAAGCCGGGCATGTGGAGGTTGTGGCTTCGGGCGAAGCTGAGGAACTGGGTCTGCTGAAAGACGCCTTGCAGAAGGGTTCGCGCGGGAGCCGGGTGGACGCGGTGATTGAGCATGATCTAGCGGACAGCGAGGGCGAGGGGCTGGGGCCGTTTGAGATTGAGGGCGCGTGGTGAAGAAGCAGGGAACAGGGATCAGGGCACAGAGCCCATTTTCCATGTCCCAAAAGCGAGACGTGGGGCACCCCCACCCGGCGATTATGAATGTGAATTGAATTTGATTTAAGGAGCGGAACGATTTGGCTATTCATCCACCGATTGATTGCGAGCCGTTGAAGCAGCTTGTGCGGACGGTCCCGGATTTTCCCAAGCCGGGGATTTTGTTCTATGACATTACGACCCTGCTGAAGGACAAAAAGGGTTTTGCCGAATTGATTGACGCGATGGCGGCGCACTACATCGGCAGGGACATTGACCTGGTGCTGGGAATCGAAGCGCGCGGGTTCATCTTTGGTCCGGCGCTGGCTTACCGGCTGAACGCTGGGTTTGTTCCGGTGCGGAAGCCTAAGAAGCTGCCTGCTGAAACGGCCAAGGTCACTTACGACCTGGAGTACGGGACGGACACGCTGGAGATCCACGTGGACGCGATTGAGCCGGGGCAGAATGTGGTGCTGGTGGACGATCTGCTGGCGACGGGCGGCACAATGGAAGCGACGGTGAAGCTGGTGCAGCAGTTGGGCGGGCACATTTCCGGACTGGCATTCGCGGTGGAACTGGATTTTTTGAAGGGGCGGGAACGGTTTCCTGATTATGACGTGTTCAGCCTGCTTCACTACAACGAGTAGCGAGCGCGGGAAGTGTAGCGGGCGCCCTTGCAGGCGCCCTTTTTATTTCAGGCGCGCACTTTTCGCACGAAATGGATGATGAGAAAGACCACGAACAGGATGAGCAGGATGTGGATGGCGAACACGGTGACGTGAAAGGCGATGAAACCGATGAGCCATCCGATGAGCAGGATAATGGCGATTGCAAGCCACATGCGGGGACCTCATTTCGAGGGTCGAATCAACACCTGCTCAATCGGATGGCGCTCTGTTACAAAGGTTTGCTCCCAGAGTGGTTCGGGAAAAGAAAATGGGCCGGAACGCGAGCGCCCGGCCCATGCGTGGCAGCCGCGTGCTATGCGGCCTTGGCTTCGACGTTCACGGTGCGCGCAACCTGGGTCAGCTTGGCGTCGGCGGCCTTCTCCTCTTCCAGCGTTTCGCTGAGGAGACGGACGGCCTCGCGGTCGCCGAGCAGTTCGGCATACGTGCGGGCCGAGCCGTAGGCTGCGATTTCATAATGCTCGACGCGCTGGGCGGCGGAGATGATTCCGGCGTCCACTACTTCAGGTTCGCCCCCGTCGCTGATGCGTTCCTCGCCTTCCTTGAGCAGGCCCTTCATGCCTTCGCAGGTCTTGCCCTTGGGGCTTTCGCTCAGGTGCTTAAAGATCTTTTCGAGGCGGGTGACGTGATTTTTGGTTTCTTCCAGATGGTGCTCGAAAGCCTGCTTGAGACTTGGATTGTGGGAAGCCTTGATGAGCTTGGGGAGAGCCTTAACGATCTGCTGCTCGGCGGAGTGCAGGTCCTGCAACTCGTCAATCATTAGCTCGCGTAGGGTTTCAGTTTTCATGGGCGCAACTCCAGTTACTCCATTGTGGGAGGATTTTGATTGCCTTAAGGAGTTGGATGCCGTTGGGGAACAGCGCGGCCAGTGTTCTCAGGGCCGGCGTCAGCTTTGTTCCGGTGGGTTGGTTTGGGGTAACTGGACGATGAATTCGGTGTGGCCGGGGTGGCTGGTGAAGGTGATTTCGCCTCCGAACTGGCCGACGACGATGCGGTGGGCGATGTCGAGGCCGAGTCCAGTGCCGACTCCGGCGGGCTTGGTGGTGAAGAACGGCTCGAAGATGTGGTCGCGATGCTCGCAAGCCACGCCGCGGCCTTGGTCGGAGATACCGATGCAGGCTTTGCCGTTTTCAACCCAGGTGCGAATGACAATCTCGCCTTTTTCCGGCGAGGCGTCAACGGCATTGTCGAGGATATTGGTCCAGACCTGGCTGAGGCCCGCGCCCTTGGTCTTGATGGTCGGCATTTCAGGACCAAAGACCTTGCGGATGTCCAATTGTTTCTGGCGGAATTTGTGGGCGAGGATGGTGAGGGTGCTCTGGATGCTGTCGTGGATGTCGATTTCGCGCTCGCGGTTTTTGTCGTCGTAGGCGTATTTTTTGACGGCCAGAACCAGGTCGGTGATGCGGGTGATGCTCTCCTCGACCGCGCCGATGAGTTGAAGGCCGGAGACGAGCGACTCCAGCCAGTTGAGCGCGTCGGAAAGGACCTCGGGAGGGAAGGCGCGCTTCGCGCATTCAATGTCCTGTTTGCCCCAGCCGACGGCGACGAGCGTGGGGGCGATCTTCCAGGCGTTTTCGACACCCACGCCCTCGAGCCATTCGAGCAGGGCCTCTTCGGCGTCGGACTGTTCGAGGGATCCCATCGCGGCGGGCTTTTGGTGATTCAGGGCCTCGGACTGGAGGCCGGCCATGCAGGCGCGCTGCTCGTCTGATAGCTTTGCTCCGGTCAGGCGGAGGCTGATTTCCTGCAGACGGGCCATATTTTCCCTGAGCTGCGCGGAGGAGCGGCGGGCGGCGGCGGCGGGATTGTTCAACTCGTGCATGAGGCCGGCGGCCATGGTGCCCAGCGAGACGAGCTTTTCGCGATGGAGAGTGAGGATCTGGTAAGCCTCAAGCCTGTGCCCCATGTTGGCCAGCACGCCGGAGCGCACCATGGGGCAGGTGCTCATTAGGCTCCAGAAGGCGGGCCCATCGACACGAATCAGGTTGCTGGGGGCAATGGTCTCGACGCGGACGGCGGAGGCGGGAGCGCCAGTGAGCAGAGGGACTTCGCCAAAGGTGTCACCGTCTTTGAGAGTGCCGAGCAGGGTCGAGCTGCCGTCGGCTTCGGCCTTGCTGGCGCGGATGGCTCCGCGCAGGAGCACCCAGAAGTAGAGGCGGGTGTCCCCCGCATTCATCAGGATGGCGCCCTCGGGGGCGTCAATGAGCTCCACCTGACCGAGGCAGTCGAAATCTTCGTCCCGGACATGCTGAAAAAGTGGTATCTGACGCAATTGCGAGACCACTTCTCTCGCGGGCACAATTTTTGATGCTACGTTCGTTTCATTGCCTTCCATCGATCCGCTTTTCTCGTCACTCCGGAATACGTTTCCGGAAAACACAACAAATTTGCAGGCTCTGATGGGATCGAGACTGCGGAAAAACTCAGGGAAAAGGAAACCATCCCTCAGCGGCTAAAGCCGCATTGATCCTATGGCTTTGCGGCACGGCTGAAGCCGTGCCCTTCCCCAAAACCTGAGTTCCTTCTTAGCCTTTTCCTCCCGACCTGCTTCTTAGAACCTCGCCAGATACTGGTGCATAAATTGCACCGCAATCGAACCTTCTCCCACAGCCGACGCAACGCGCTTGACCGAACCGTGCCGCACGTCGCCGGCGACAAAGACCCCGGGCAAGCTGCTTTCCAGCAGATACGGCTCGCGGTCTTCCTTCCAAAGGCGCGGCAGCTTGCCATCGACCCGCAGATCCGGGCCGGAGAGGACAAAGCCGCGCGGGTCGCGCATGATCTCGCTGGGCAGCCAGTCCGTTGCCGGTTCCGCGCCTATAAAGATGAAAAGCCCGGTTGCCGGCACTGTGCGATCTTGTTCATTGCAGCGCACTTTCAGTTGCTCCAATCGGCCATTTCCCAATGCTTCAACCACCTGGGAATGAGTCTCCACCTTTATATTCGATGTGTTACGAATCTGATCGATTAAATATTTCGACATGCTGGCCTGGAGGGATTCTCCGCGCACCAGCATAGTCACCTGGCTGGCGTACTGGGCGAAGTGCATGGCGGCCTGCCCGGCGGAGTTGGCCCCGCCGACGATGTAGACCTGCTCATCCTGGCAGGAGCGGGCCTCGACCAGGGCCGCTCCGTAGTAGACGCCGGCGCCGGTGAGCCGCTCGATGCCGGGGGCCTGCAAGCGGCGGTAGTTGACGCCCATGGCGATGAGGGCGACGTGGCAGGAAACCTCGTGTCCGTCGCCAGTTGAGACGACGCGGTATTGGTTCTCCGCGCGGATTCCAGAGACGCATTGAGTCAGGAATTCTACGCCGAAGCGCATTGCCTGAGTGTGGGCACGGCGGGCGAGGTCTGCTCCGGTCACGCCTGCGGGGAAGCCGAGGTAATTTTCGATTTTGGAACTTGACCCGGCCTGGCCGCCGGGTGATTCCGGCTCGACCACGAGCGTCTTCAAGCCCTCGGAGGCGGCGTAGACGGCGGCGGCGAGTCCGGCGGGACCTCCGCCAGCCACTACCAGGTCATAGAAGTCCTTCTCGGCGTGGGTGCGGAGGCCGATTTTTTCCGCGAGCTGGGTCTGGGTGGGCTGCACGACGGATGATCCGTCGGGGAACAGGACGGCGGGAAGTTTTCGGTCGTCGAGGCCAAAGCGTTCGAGCAGGGCGAAAGCCTCGCTTTCGCGTTCCGGATCGAGCGAGATATAGGGGACCTGATTGCGGGAGAGGAAATCCCGTACCTGATAATCGCGGGGCGACCAGCGCGAGCCAATGACGCGGAGGCCCTCAAAGGGGGCCTTGTATCCGTGGCGCCAGTCGTCGAGCAGATCATCGAGCACGGGGTAGAGTTGCTCTTCGGGCGGGTCCCAGGGCTTGGTGAGGTAGTACTGGATTTGCGCGGTGTTGATGGCGCGGATGGCGGCCTCGGTGTCGGCATAAGCGGTGAGCAGGACGCGCTTGGCGTTGGGATAAATTTTGCGCGCGCGCTCGAGGAAGTCGACGCCGGTAAGGCCGGGCATTCGCTGGTCGGAGAGGAAGAGAGCGACCACGTCTTCGCGCTGGCGCAGTTGCTCGCAAATGTCGAGGGCGGCCTGTCCGGAGCCGGCGCGCACGATTCTGTAATTCGGCCCGTACTTGCGGCGAAGGTCCTGAATGACGGCTTCGAGGACGCTTGCGTCGTCATCGACCGCGAGAATGACTGGTTTGCCCATTGTTGTTCAGTGTACCTGCGGAGGCGGGAGGCGGCGAATTGAGGAAAGGGTTGTTGGGGAAG
>DASTXK010000278.1:0-3001 GCA_035765555.1 Acidobacteriaceae bacterium | reverse complement strand
AGACCAGCTTCGTATTGAAGTGAATGTGATCAACTGGCGTCCCAGGGCCGTGAAGATGCAGGGCCGCGTGACGGTGGAAGGCAAACTGGCGTGCGAGGCAACGGTGATGTGCCAACTTGTTCCGCGCGTGGCGCAGGCTGTGACTGAACCGGCAACGGAAGCGGTGAGCGCCGAGTGAGTATTCATCCTACGGCGATTGTTGCGAAAGGGGCCGTGGTTCCGGAGTCGTGCTCGGTTGGGCCTTACTCAACGATTGGGCCGAATGTGGTGCTCGGCGAGGAGTGCGAACTGGTCTCCCATGTGGTTCTGGACGGGCACTTGACCGTCGGCGCGCGGAACAGGTTTTTCTCGTTTGCGTGCGTGGGTGTTGCTCCGCAGGACCTCAAATATAAGGGTGAGCCGACGGGCGCGGCGCTGGGCGACGACAATGTGATCCGCGAATGCGTGACGATTTCTCGCGGGACGGTGGGCGGCGGCGGCACGACCAAAGTGGGCAGTGGCTGTCTGATTATGGCGTACTCGCACATTGGGCACGACTCTGTTGTCGGCGATGGGTGCATTCTGGCGAACAGCGCAACGCTGGCCGGGCACGTGATTGTGGAGGATTATGCGACGGTGGGCGCGCTGAATCAGGTGCATCAGTTCTGCCGGATTGGGAAGTACGCCTACACGGGCGGCGGGACGACGGTGACGCAGGACGTTCTGCCGTATTCGCTGACTTCGGCCAAGCGCGAGACGCGCGCCTACGGGCTGAATAAAGTCGGGCTGGAGCGGCGCGGGTTTGACCGCGAGCGGCTGCGGGCGATTCAACATGCGTATCGGCTGCTGCAGTCGGGCAAGATGAACACGTCGCAGGCGATTGCCACCTTGAAAGAGGAAGGGATTGCGACGGAAGACGTGGCGTATTTGGTGCGGTTTGTCGAAAGCTCGGAACGCGGAGTTCTGAAGTAAGGCGCGTATGAAGCTCGGACTGATTGCGGGCAACGGGCGCTTTCCTTTTCTGCTGCTGGACGCGGCCCGCGGGCACGGCGCGGAAGTCGTCGTGGCGGCAATCAAAGAAGAAACCGATAAGGAGATGGACGCGCGCGCCGCGGCGGACGCGGGCGTTCGTGTCTACTGGCTTTCGCTGGGCGAGCTTTCGCGGCTGATCGAGACCTTCCAAAAAGAAGGGGTGACGCGGGCCGTGATGGCCGGGCAGGTGAAGCACAAGCAGATTTTTTCGAGCATTCGACCGGACTGGCGGCTGGCGAAGCTGCTGCTTTCTCTGCGGACAAAAAACACCGATATGCTGCTCGGCGCGGTGGCGAAGGTGCTGGGCGATGAAGGAATCGAGCTGATTTCTTCGACCAGCTATCTTGAGCCGCTGCTGGCGAAGCCGGGCGTCCTAACCAGGCGCAAGCCTTCTGAACAGGAAGAGCGGGACATCGCCTACGGGCGTGATGTGGCGCGGGCCGTGGCGGGGTTCGACATTGGGCAGACCGTGGTTGTCGCGAGCCAGGCGTGCGTGGCGATTGAAGCGATGGAAGGCACGGACGCGGCGATTGAGCGCGCGGGGGAGTTGATGGGATCGCTGGAAGAGGAAGCCTCGACGCTTGACCGCTCGCTGACAGTAATTAAGGTGGCGAAGCCGAAGCAGGACATGCGGTTTGATGTTCCGGTGATCGGAGTCCAGACGATCGCGACGATGCGGCGGGCCGGCGCGACCTGCCTGGCCATTGAGGCGGGGCGGACGCTGGTTTTCGACGCTGACAATGTAATGACAATTGCGGACGCCGCCGGAATTGCCGTTGTGGCTCTGGAACATTGATAATGGAGTGTTTCCGGAAACGGAGCCAGGAGCGTTGCGTATGTCGAAGATCAGTTTGATTGTTGCCGCCGTTGTTGTGGTCGCCATCGGCGGATTTGCTTTTCGCAGCTTTGCCGATAACACCAGCAGCACAATGCCGCAAGTGGGCCAGAAGGCCCCGGACTTCACGCTGCCCAACCAGAGCAGCACTCCGGTGAACCTGGAAAGTTATCGCGGCAAGTGGGTGGTGCTGTACTTCTATCCCAAGGACATGACTCCGGGCTGCACGCTCGAAGCGCACAACTTTGAGCAGGACCTCGCGCGTTACAAGGCGGTGAATGCGGCGATTGTGGGCGTGAGCGTGGATTCGGTGAAGAGCCACCAGCAATTTTGCGCCAAGGACAGCCTGACCTTCACGCTCCTGAGCGATACGGACAAGAAAGTGGTGTCTGAATACGGCTCGCTGGGCAGCTATGGGCCGTACAAGATTGCCAAGCGCAACACGTTCCTGATTAATCCCGAAGGGAAAATCGTGAAGGTGTGGACGAAGGTCGATCCGGCGCACCACAGCCAGGAAGTGCTGGCTGCGCTGCATGGGATGGAAAAACAGTCGTAGCGGGGATAATTCCAAAACTTGTCAAGAGGTAAATCGTATAAACAACATAGAATCAGCGATTTACATTTGCATGTTATTTATCAGGATTCCGTATAATTAAGGTATAGATGTTTTCTGAGAAGGGCGCGGCCTTGGCTGCGCCTTTTCTTTTTGTGGAGACCGCTTCAGGGCGGTCTTTTTTTGCGTTGAAGCAGGCCGCTCCTTTGGGGCGGCTTTTTCATTTGGAGGAGTTACAGGATGGTTCGAACTTTCGCCGCGCGCTACAGCGCGTCGGTCCATTCCATGCTGGTTGGCTGGAACCTCATCGTGGGGTTCTGGATTGGGAGCCAGGAATTTCGCGATGAGGTTGCGGGGCTGCAGCACGCGCTTCACCTTCCCACCTGGACGCTGGCCCTGCTGACGGGGCTGATCAACATTACTTTGGCTTACCGCGCCTGGAACAAGCAGCGGTAGGTATTCAACCTGAAAGGAACCAAATAATGAATACGTTTTTGCAGCATGTGGGCGGATTTTTCAAATCGATCTTCAGGGGCGCGATCAAGATTGCGGAGGTCGCGGAGCCTGTAGTTGACATCGCGTTTCCAGGCGTGGCCAGCCTG
>DASTXK010000277.1:0-3084 GCA_035765555.1 Acidobacteriaceae bacterium | reverse complement strand
GACACCAGCATGGCGACGCTTGCCGAAGTGGAACGCTGCATGAAGAGCGGCTCGGCGCGAATTGACCGATAGGAGAATGATGGCCGACGAGACAAAGCAAACGCTGGAGCGGGTGGGGCTGATCCCGGTGCTGCGCGCGAGTTCGGTGGAACTGGGCCGCGCGCTGGTTGAGGCCATGATGGCGGGCGGCGTGACCGTAGTCGAAGTCACGATGACGGTTCCGAATGCGCTGACGCTGCTGCGCGATCTGAAGCAGAAGCACGGCGACCGGCTGCTGCTCGGCTCCGGAACCGTGACCGACGCGGCGCAGGCGGAGGCGACCATTGAGGCCGGAGCGGAGTTCGTCGTCAGCCCGAGCCTGCATCCTGACGTGATTGCCGCGACAAAAAAGCTGGGCAAGGTTTCGATTCCCGGAGCACTCACGCCAACCGAAGTGATTACAGCGTGGCGCGCGGGCGCGGACTACGTGAAGGTCTTTCCCTGCTCGGCGATGGGCGGAGCCAGTTATCTCAAGTCTCTGCGCGCGCCTTTTCCGGAACTCAAACTGATCCCCACCGGCGGCGTCACGCTGCAAACGGCGGCGGATTTTCTGAAGGCCGGAGCGCGGGCGTTGGGCGTGGGCACGGACCTCGTCAACGCGGCGGCAATCGCCGAAGGCAAGCCGGAAATTGTGACGAACGCGGCGCGGGCGTATCTGGAAGTGATCCGCGCAGTGAGGGTTTAGGGCATGGGGATACTGGACCAATTCCGGCTGGATGGAAAGACCGCGCTGGTCACGGGAGCGGCGTCCGGACTGGGCGCGGCCATTGCCATGGCGCTGGCCGAGGCTGGGGCCGGGGTCGCGTGCCACGGCAACCGGCGTCCGGCGGACAAGACGAGCGCGGCAATCCGCGCGCTAGGCCGTAAGTCACAGAGCTTCACTGCCGACCTGAGCAAGACCGACGGGGCCGAGCAGCTTTACGAAGCGGTGCGTGGCGCGATGGGAGCGCCGGACATTCTGGTGAACAACGCCGGAATGATCTACCGCGAGGCCGCCGAGGACTACGACACGCAGGCGTGGATGACGGTGCTTCAGGTCAACCTGAACAGCGTCTTCCGGCTGTGCCAGCTTGCGGGCCGTTCGATGCTGGAGCGGCAGCGGGGCAAGATCATCAACATTGCGTCGCTGTTGTCGTTTCAGGGAGGCATTCGCGTGCCGGCCTATGCCGCGTCGAAGGGCGGCGTGGCGCAGATGACCAAGGCGCTGGCCAACGAGTGGGCCGCGCGCAACGTGCAGGTGAACGCCATCGCTCCCGGATACTTCTGCACGGAGAACACTTCGGCGCTGCAAAAAGACGAAGCCCGCAACCGGCAAATTCTGGAGCGGATTCCCGCCGCGCGCTGGGGCCATCCGGAAGACCTGGCCGGGGCCGCGGTGTTTCTTGCCTCGCCCGCCAGCAACTACGTGACCGGCGAAGTGCTGGTTGTGGACGGCGGCTGGATGGCACGCTAACGGAAGGATGAAAGGACTTGATGACCGCTGAAGGAATCACGTTGATTGAGCGCAGGGGCCGGGCGGCATCGTCGCCGGAAGCCGGGCTTCTGCGCCAGGTGCTGGCCTACTCGGACGGCCTGATGCTGGTTCGCCACGAGATGCAAAAGGGCTGGGTGGGCGCAAAGCACAGCCATCCGCATGAGCAGCTTGTTTACGTCATCAGCGGGCATATTCGCTTCACCGGCGGAGGCAGGACCTTTGACGCGCGCAGCGGCGACAGCTTCGTGGTCCCCGGCGGTGTGGAGCATCAGGCGAGCGCGCTGGAGGAGTCCGAAGTTCTGGATGTGTTTACGCCATACCGCGAAGAGTACGCGGACAAAAAGTGAGGTGCTGATGAAGGGATTCCTATTATCTGCTTTGCTGCTGGCTCCGCTGGCGGCCTACGCCGCCAAACCGCTGCAATCGCCCTGGGACGGCAAGCCCGTGACGCTGACGAACGCGCCCTACGCCTGCCCGGCCATTGAGCATCTGCCGGCTGATCTCACCACCAGCGGCTTCTATTCCGACAAACACAGCTCGATCATTGACCCGGTCAAGTGGAAGGCCTATGCCGCCAGTGCGGGGCCAATCAAGCGGCTTGGCCAGCAGGTGGTGGACGCGGCGGACGCCTATCGCACGACGGGCAGCCGCGCCGCGGCGGAGTGCGCCATCGCGCACATGGAAGCGGCGGCGAAGGACGCCGTCATTACTGGAAAGATGTCTTCAGGCCAAGCCTACTACGTGCAGGGATGGGTGATTGGCGCGGTCGCCATCGCATATCTCAAGGTGCGGGACAGCGGCCTTATTCGCCCCGATCAGGCGCATGAGATTTTGCCCTGGATCGTGAAGGTCGTCCACCAGACGATGGACTACTACGACCGCGGTCATCAGAAGAACAACCACCTCTACTGGGCGGGCGTTGAGGTTTCGGCGGCGGGCATCGCGGCCAATGATCGCGCGCTCTTCGACTGGGGCATCAACACCTATCACGTGGGAGTGGCGCAGATTCAGCCTGACGGCACCATGCCGCTGGAGATGCGGCGCGGACGGCGCGCGCTGCACTATCAGCTATACGCGCTGGCTCCGCTGGTGTATCTGGCGGAGTTCGGCGAGGACAACGGCCTGCATCTGTATGCCGAGCGCGACTACGCGATTAAGAAGCTGGCCATGCTTTCCACCAATGGCCTGGTGGACAACAGCTTCTTCACAAAAGCGACCGGCATTCCGCAGGACCTGCCCGACGGGCCTCCCGCCGCCGAACAGATCAGTTGGGCAAAGATCTACGTTGCCCGGTTTCCCAGCCCGGTGATTCAGAAGCTGCTCGCGCACGCGAAATCGCTGAGCTACATGTACCTTGGCGGGCTGCCGCCGGAATAGCGGTTTAGGCCTTCCATCGGAGGCGTTTTATGGCGACATCACTGAACACGGCATTCACCGGACCTCTCGTCGAGGTGGACGACAAGTCCGGCGGCCCCTATCAACTGCACAGCCTGGACCGCGCCGTCTCCGTGCTTGAAGTGCTTCGCGACAGCGACGACCCGCTGGGGCTTGCCGAAATCTGCCAGCGCATG
>DASTXK010000276.1:0-13097 GCA_035765555.1 Acidobacteriaceae bacterium | reverse complement strand
CCACCTCCGTGGGGAGGAAGTGCTTGCGTGCAAATGACGATTTACCGCAGCCGGACGGCCCCACTAGGAGAACGAGCGAGAGCTCGGGGATGCTGATCTTCACGCCGTTACCTCCTGATCGAAAACTGCCATTTGCGTCGGAGCGCCTAGTGCGCCGTCCAATGGCCCAACCGGCTCAAAACGAACCTTATAGCCAAATCGCTCGGCGACTCCGTTTGCCCAGGTCTCGAACTCGGATCGCTTCCACTCAAAGCGGTGATCACCGTGCCGGAACTCTCCCGCAGGGAGTGTCTCAAAGACCTCGTTGTATTCTGCGTTCGGCGTAGTGAGCACGACGTACTTCGGTCGTGCGAATTCGAAGACAATTCGCTCAAACGTGGCGAGTCGCGCCGCGTCGAGGTGCTCGATGACCTCGACGATGGCGGCCGCATCAAAAGCGTTGAGGCGCTGGTCTCGATAGGTCAAGGACCCCTGAATCAGCTCAATCCGACCGCGCTGCCGTTCGGGCAGCTCATCAAGCCGCAGCCGTTCCTTCGCGATTTCAAGGGATCGCCAGGACACATCCATTCCTAAGATGGACTCGAATTGCTTGTCCGCAAGGAAGAGCTGCAGTAGCTTGCCTTCGCCACAACCAAGATCGAGTACGCGCTTCGCTCCGGTCGCTTTGATGACTGAGAAGACTGTCTGCAGTCGTTGGGTATGCAGAGCGGGCGCGCGTTCCACTAGCTCCGACTCCAAGGTCACGCCGCCCGTTTCTTCGCTTGGAGTATCGTCTGCGAGAAGACGGCTCAGAGCTTCCCGGGTGAGGTTGCGCTGCCGCTTCAGATAACGCGAGACGATCAGGTCTCTTTCTGGATGCTGGGGCAACCAGCCTTCGCCCCTTTTAAGTAGCTTCTCGATCTCATCGTTCGCTACCCAGTAGTGTTTCTCATTATCGAGGACAGGAATCAGCACATAGAGGTGCGTCAGCAAATCCTGAAGTCGAACTGTTCCGGATAGGGTGAGCGCCACATAAGGAGATTCTCCCCAATCCGGAAATTTCTCATCAAGACGTGATCCACGCAACTCGACCTCGTATCCGAGGGGCTCGAAGAGTCGCCTGGCCAGGTCCTCACCTCCCCTGGCTGCGATCACTGGAAGGTGAGCAGTGAGAGGCATCGCGGTATCTGCGAGTTGTTGCCGCTCCTTGCTTCGTCCTCCCATCGCAGTCGTGAACATGCGACCCATTGCGACGCTCAGAAAAGAATTCGCGGCATAGGGCCGATCGTTGACATATTGCTCAAGTTGGCCACCTTCCCCAGCCGGTCCGCGACCTCGCACCAGAGCTATCGGATCCATCTCGACCAGCAGAGCCGCCGTGCAGCGCTCAGAGGACGCCTCAGGGTAGAACACGTGGCCCCTGCCAAAAGGCAGATCCTCAGTTTGGACTCGCGCCGGATTCTTATGGAGCAGATAGCCGAGATCTGTAGCAGGTTTGTGAGAGGTTGAAATTGTTAGAAGCATTGGGTTCAGTCTAGTTGATTGGTGCGGTTAGGACATTCGGAAGAATCGAGAAGAGTCTCGCTGTGGGCTCCACCTTCGGAGCATCTTACATGGCATGAACGACCGGCCGGGACAGTCGAATCAGAAAGAGCCCACGCGCTGCTCGCCCCAAACAGGTATGGAACCTTGGATTGGCTCCCATGCTGCACAACACCGGATATGAAAGCGCTATGTGGGAGTTTCTGTGAAGGTGAAACAAAGTGAGGCTTAACGGCATGGAACCCGGCAAGTCTATGGATCTACCGATCGATCCTCCTGTTCTTCCAATGCTTGCCAAGCGCATCGATAAGCTGCCGACTGGTTCCGAACGGATCTATGAACCGAAATGGGACGGATTCCGCACACTCATCTTTCGCGATGCGAAGGAGCTCCTGATTCAAAGCCGCGACGAGAAATCACTGAACCGTTACTTCCCGGAACTGCTGAAGCCGCTTCTGGAACAGCTTCCCAAAAAGTTTGTTCTCGATGGCGAAATCGTCATCGCAACGAGCGGTGCTCTCGACTTTGATGCGCTGCAGCTTCGCATTCATCCGGCTGCGTCGAGAGTTAAATTACTCAGCCGACAGACGCCAGCTTCGATCGTATTTTTTGACCTGCTAGCGGAAGGAAAGGATGACTGGCGAAACAATCCATTTCTTGCGCGGCGCGCCAAGCTGGAGTCCATTCTGTCTAAGGTGAAGCCGCCGATCCGCATTACACCTGCAACCGACGATCCGGCGGTTGCCAGCGGCTGGTTCCAGCGGTTCGAGGGCGCAGGTTTGGATGGGGTCATGGCAAAGGCGAAACACAGTGTCTACGAATCCGACAAACGAACTATGTTTAAAGTGAAACATGAGCGCGACTGCGACTGCGTTGTGGCTGGTTTCCGTTGGTATCGCAAGGGTGAGCGGCCCGCGGTAGGTTCTCTCTTGCTCGGGCTTTATGACGATTCCGGAATTCTACAGCATGTCGGCGTATGCGGAAGTTTCCCCCTGGAGAAGCGATATGAGCTTGTCCAGTTCCTCGAGCCCTACCGCAAGAGTGCAATTCAAAATCATCCCTGGAAAGGAACTTTCGATGAGGTTGGAGATGCTAACGGCGCACAGCGGAGACCCGGTGCTCAAAGCCGCTGGAGTCAAGGCAAAGACCTCTCCTGGGAACCTCTACGATTAGAACTTGTCGCAGAAGTGGCCTATGAACACATGCAGAGTGGACGATTTCGGCACATGGCACAGTTTCGTCGGTGGCGCTTTGACAAGAAGCCGGAAGACTGCACCTTTGAACAGCTTGAGGTGGTCCCGCCAGAAGAACTGAAGGCGATTTTTCCTGATAACCGGTAACGCTTGCGGTTCGACATCTAGCCCAGAGCAACATACCTACCCACTCCGCGAATCCGATTCTCAGGAGATTGTTCCCATGCGCTTCAAACTGTTCCTCTTGCTGGTGGCCTCGATCGCCATCGTAGCCTCAACCTCTTTTGCCCAGGACGTAACCTTCAGCCAGTCAGACCGCAGTATCCAATATCCAGCTCAGACCGTCAGCCAGGGCGACCTCAACCGCGATGGCTATCCGGATTTTCTTTTCGGCCTCAGCGACTCCCTCAACATTTACACGCTGATGTCAAGCAGCGGAAATTACGTCAACTGGTCCATTCCTACTTCATATTGCCCCTCATATCCAATCGCCTTTGGCGATTTCCAGCGGAACGGGAAAACCGACCTGTTGGTGAGCAGCAATGAGGGCACAAGCTGTTCCGGACCTCATAGCAACACCTTTGCTGACTATCTCAACGACGGCTCAGGGACTTTTCGTCTCTACAAGAAGTTTCCTGTGAGCTTTTTCAGTGCGCAGGCCGCAGTCACAGCGGATTTCAACGGTGACAGGAAGCTTGATGCCGTCATACTCGACAGCAATCTGCTTGAGCTCTATTACGGTAACGGGTATGGCAGCTTTTCTGGCCCCTACAAGATCGCCAGCCTGTCCGGCTACTCCGGTAGCTTTGCGGGCGATTTCTATAACCTCATAGCCGGTGATTTCGACGGCAACGGCTGTCCCGATGTAGCGTGGACGGAGTTCGAGTCTTACGGAGAGAGTAGCTACCAGTCGCAACTCCGGGTCGCCTATGGCGATTGCCATGGCAACTTCTCGGTCAAAACGATCTACAACATCATTGGCGAAATTGACAATATTCAGACCGCCGACCTCGATCGTGACTCTGTCAGCGATATCGTAGCCACGGTAGACGCCGCCGGAACAGGTGTTACCAATCCGATGCTCCAGATCTCCTACGGACAGAAAAATCGCACCTTCACTACCAAAACCATCAGCGATCCCTCACTTGTAGGGCCTATTCAGGTAGGAGACTTCAATGGTGATGGCTATCCGGATATAGCCTACGCCGATTGGTCATCCGGAGAAGTAGTTAAGGTTCTGGATGGGGATGCCAGCCAGTCGTTCACGGGCATCAGCATCCACTACCTGACCGGAGCGGGCGATAATACCGTTATACAGATGCTCTCCGGCGACTATAACCGTGATGGCAAAACTGATCTGGCATTGCTCGTCAATCAGTATCGATCCGGTCCGGGCGACTTTACCATACTCAGCAACACCAGTTCCTACCCTCATGGGACCTGTGTGCCCCCTGCGACGCCTGGCATTCACCAGTGCAGCCCCGGACCGACTTCGGGTACTTCGGTCCATATCCTCGCCGCCGCCACCAATCCCAACCCGACTGTCTATATGGAGCTATGGGTGGATGGGGTAAAGCGGGTTGGCTACGGCAGCACCAATGAGTTGAACACCACGCTGACGCTGACTCCCGGCACCCACAGGCTCGCATTCTTCTCCAGCGATGCCGCCGGAATCAAAAACGCCCTCTACTCCTCGGTAACCATAAACTAGGATGGAAAGTCTCTTTTATCCGCTGGGACGGTTTTTGGACCTTACTCCGGGTTCTTATGATGAGGATGGAAGAACAGGGCCGCTCCGATCAGCGGCCCTCATTTCGCGTCGGTCTCGGACCGTGAGATCCGAGCGGCCATGGTTCGCTTGCAATAGGAGCATTGGTATCGTTTGCGAGACATGAAACGAGGTGCATACTGCCCGCTCAGCGTGACCATTTCGCCCAGTTCGCCTTGCGCAAACGATCCTGGGTTTGGTGATTTCGCGCTGCGAGCTCGCGGAGCTCGTGTTCGAGCTTCTCGATGTACTTCAGTGCGCGCTCGGGAAGGGACGCTCTTTCTTCCGAGGAAAGCTCATCTGGTTCTCGGAGCGGCTGATAGAATCTCCTGATCTCCTCCCCGGCTCCGACCGAATCGAGCAACCCCAATAAGGTCGAGACCTCGGCATTGACTACTTCGCGAGGGACGATGCGCAGACGTAGATTTTCGTAGGTCTTAATGTGGCCGATGTGGAATTCGCGAAGCTGGATGCCAAATTCCTCCGCCCAGGGTCGGAGATTGATCTGTTGACCGGGTGAGAGGAAGCGGAGGGCATCTCTTACCGTCATCTCTTGTGAGATCTCTTGCATCCGTGCCTCCCTTTGCGAGCAGTCTAAGGTATACACCGCCCAGATCTCGACGGCAAAGTGCATATGTGCAAGGATGAAACCGCTACTCCAACTAGTGAGGATGAGCATGTCTAAAATCCTGGGGCAGATTGAACACGTAATCGTGGTAATGCTTGAGAACCGCTCCTTCGACAATATGTGCGGGTGGCTCTACGGAGGAGACCGGGGGACACCAAAAGCGTTCCTGCCGGAGGCACCGAGCCAGAAACCGAGATGGGGTAACCTCGGCTTCGCTATCAACTAAAAGAAAGCCACTGGGATTAACATTCCCGTCCAGATTATGGAGCCGTTCAGTCCGGGACCAGGTCCCTGTGATCTCAGATCTGGCAAAGAACTATGCAATATGTGATCGATGGTATTGCTCGGTACCTAGCGACACGTGGCCCAATCGCTCTTTTGTACATGCGGGAACCTTTAATGGCAATGTCGCAATGGCATTCCGCCCAACCCTTTCGACTGGAACGTGGACACCATATTCAACGTGCTGGAAGCGACAGGCAATTCGTGGAAGGTATATTGCGATACCGCGCTGGTGCCATCTCTGACCTACTCTATGTTTCCCAAACTGTGGCCTTATGCATTGAATCGGTTCGCTCACTTCGACGACTTCAAGGAGGACTGCAGGCGTGGGGCCCTGCCCCGGTTTACGTTTATCGAACCCAGCTTTGTCGAAAACCCCAATGATGAGCATCCTCCTCATGACGTCGTGGCAGGAGAGCAGTTTCTATACGACATTTGGACTGCAGTCAGCGGCTCGCCTAAATGGACCCAGACGTTATTGCTCATCACCTATGACGAACATGGCGGCACATACGATCACGTAATGCCACCATGGGGCGCTGTACCGCCTGACATGAAGAGTTCGCCCGGCCAGCAGGGATTTGGGTTCGACCGCTTCGGCGTCCGGGTCCCAATGGTCGCAATTTCTCCATGGATTCAGGAGGGGACGGTATTCAGATCTGACACACCCGTTCCCTACGATCACACATCCATCCCAGCAACACTCCGCGACTGGCTGGATATTCCCGACGCAAAGATGCTGCCAAGTCTGCGCGCGTTCGCAATGCTCCAACATTAGGGCAAGTCTTAACCCTGACAAAGCCACGAACTGAATTGCCGTCCATCTCGCGTCCGGCGACTGAAGCGAAAGAGACCGCAACCTTTCTTCCGGCGAACAGCCTTCAACGAGGTCTGGTTGCTGCCGACGCCATCAGGCGCGGCAATGATCCACACCGGGCACTGAGCAGTGTTGTCACCAAGAAGGATGCTATCGAGTATTTTTCGCGGCCGCATGCATCAGGGAACATGGTCCGATCGAAGACCATATGAGGCGACTGCGGCCGCAGTGATCGAATCCCTGATCGCATCGAATCCGGACCGAGGGCAGAGGCGCCGGCGGGTCTCAGGCAGAGATCACCAATGCGGCGAGGTTTGATGCGGTCTTGACGGCGGCGGGCAACGAAACCGTCCTCCATAGCTTCACGGGCGGCAGCTGCCGGATGAGTCCCTGACCAGACCCGCAGCCGGATAGGCCCCGTCGCTGTACGTGAAGTTATAAAGCGCGGTTTCGTTGCCCGCGGGGTCCAGCCTGAACACGGTGCCGGACTGCGCGGATCCGCCAAAAAGGGTGGTGCCGTAGAGATTACCCGACGAGTCCATCACGAGACCGGCTTCTGGGGTTGCTCCGTCGCTGCCGCCCGCGAAGCTATACAGGACGGTCTCGTTGCCCTCGGGATCCACTCTGAAGACGACGCCATTGCCCGAGGCGCCGCCGTACGCCGTGGTGCCGTAGAGATACTTGTCCTCGCCGCCGTTATTGCCGGACTCATCCCCGCGCAACGCGCAGCATCGATCGATCCGGCGGAAGTCTTGAGAATGGAATAAGAACTCGCGATTAGACAGGAACGTAGGTCAGCCTAATCACGTCCTCGACAATTAGATCGCTGGCCACCAGGCGGAGCGGCGACCGGGGGCCGGTGAAGAATGGCTTGCCACGACCGAGCACGACGGGGTGGAGATAGATTCGATACTCGTCAATAAGACCAAGGTCTGTCAGGCTTCCTGCCAAGACTGGTCCGGCAACTTCAATCTCCCCGCCTGGCTGAATCTTCAGTCCGCCTATCGCCGCCTCCATGTCGCCCTCGACGAGTGTGGCGTTGGGGCCGACCGATTTCAGGGAGCGCGACACAACCCACTTCGGCTGGGCCCGCCATGCCGCGGCGTAGTCGCGTTCCTCTGCACCCCAGCCCGGAAGGTCATCGTCCCAATAACGCATTACCTCGTACATGCCGCGACCGTATACCATACCACTCAAGCCGCGCACCCGCTCAATAAAATGACGAAAGAGCGCGGGACGGGGTGGCCCCATTCTCTGGTGGTCGACGTATCCGTCCAGGGACTGGTTCAATTCATACACGAGCTTCGCCATGGCAATAAAACCTCCACCCCAGGCTCTTCAGCATAGCTTAAGCCGACGTCGCACGGTGAGGTTGGACACAATCTGCGCGTAGCATAGTCGGTGCGACCAATAACCGGGGGTCCTCTCCCAACCAAGGCGGATATTTCAAGCTGAGGGACTACCGGGCGAAGTTTGGTAACTTGCGTGTGATGCTCGCCCGAGCACCGCGACGGCTGCAACTGAGGAATCATAGAACGCCGCTTCCCGGAGCTTCTGCGTCAACTAATGAATCGGGATGCCAGGCGTATCTCTAGCGCTTGATCGCGGGTTGTTTCAGTATGTGATACGGCTGCGAAGCGTTGGAGCGTGATCCCCAGACGATACACAGCTTTTGTTGACGACTCTTCCTGATACCCTCCTTTGCACAGTGGCATCGAATTCGGGCGGCGGATCGGCGCCGCTTAGTCTCAGGCACGCCACCCAGCTAGAAGGTGAATCTGGCGCCAAACTGAAACTGGCGCGGGGTATTCACGGTGCTGGTGATTTGTCCAAAGGTCGCCGCCACCGAAGGCTGGGTTTGTACATCGGTGACGGAAGGAACATTCGGCATGCCAAGCTGCGCTGTGTTCGTAAGGTTGTAGGAGGAAACATCCAGGCGCAGGTTCCGCGCTTCACCCATCGGGAACGACTTGTAGATCGAAAGATCGAGATTGCGCGCGCCCATGGTGCGCACGTGGTCCAGATAGGCCGGAGCGGTGCCTGGCACGAATGGGCTGGCGGGTGTGGCAAAGCACGATGAGTCAAACCAGGTGTTCGCCGAATGCGGCGCTCCCTTGCCGGGGTCGCAGGTCAGGTCGGGACGCTGGTTGAAATAGGAGACCGGCGCCCCCATCACCGGTGATGCAACGGGAATACCGGTGCTAAGGTAAACGATGCCGTTGATGGTCCAGCCGCCGGCAAAGGCGTTGGCTACGCTCTTGAGCGGCACAGCCCTTCCCGAACCGAACGGCAGGTCGTAGGACACGGCTCCGGTAAATTGATACTTCACGTCCTGCGGGCTCACGGAGTGCTCGTACTGAAGGTCTTTCGTGTCCTGCGGCGCGCCGTTATGTGATCCGACGAAACCCAGCGGAGGATTGCCGTTGTCAGTCATCAGCTTGGCCCAGGTAAAGCTGACCAGAGTGGTGAAGTGGTCGGTGAGCCGCTTCTGCAGCTTGGTTTGCAGAGAGCTGTAATCCGAGTCGCCGCCCGGAAAGCCATTGAGAAGCACGCCGTTACCGGAGCCGTAGTTGCCGCTGCCGAACTGCGGGAAATCTTGCAACGATACCCAAAGCGGGACCGTCGCGGAGCCGAAGTTGGCATTGGTCGCGGGCTGGATCGGCGCCCACGTGTTCGGTACCGTCTGGCAGGCTGGATCGGAAGTATCCACGCAAAGCGCCGCGCCGTATTTCTGTATGGTGGCGAGGCTCAGGGTATTGAGGTCAATCACCCCGAAAGGAATGTAGAGCCCGCGGCTGCCGACGTATCCGACGCTGAGGACGACCTCATGCGGGAATTGGTACTCGAGCCCGAAATTGAAGTCGTAAGTGGTGGGCGTTTTCTGGTTGTGCAGCACGGTGTTGAGGGTGGTGCCCAGGTTGTTGGCCAGGCCCGGAGGCGGCGCGGTGAAGATGGGAACAACGCCGTTCGGGAATGGATTGCTGAGCGAGTAAATGCCGGTCGCGCTGGGCGCGGGGGCGCCGGGCGCCGCTCCTGAGCATCCCGAAGTTCCGGTATATACCGTGTTTCCATCATCGTTAAGGCAGGTGGAATCCCAGTTGGTTACGGAAAAGAAGCCGTCGTTGTTCAGCGATCCGTTGGCCGCCATTGTCGAACTGGGGCCGTAATAGATGCCGGCGCCGCCGCGGACGACCAAACGGCTGGCGGGCTGCCAGGTAAAGCCCAAGCGCGGACCAAAGTTGCCCAGGTTGGTGGCGAACGACGAACGGTTGTGGCTGTTGACGTATATCTCCGCGCCATTGTATGAAATACCATTCGCGGTGGCGGAGACACTCGGATCGAAGTATTCCAGGCGATTGTACCGCTCGTTGCGTCCGCCAAAAATGTCCCATCGCAGACCGGCCGTGATGGTGAGCGAGGTTGTGGGATGATACGTGTCCTCAATGAAAGCGGCATAGTAGGGATTGGATTCGGCGACAAACAGATCTTTGGTGAAGTTATAGCTTTCGCTGCCCGGCGTTTCTCCCATGCCGATGAGGAATGAAGCAAAGTCGCTGCCGCCGCCGCCGTTCGCCACGGACTGGTCGGTGGCGCTGACATCAAAGTAGTAGGCCCCGGAAGGCGCGGGAGGCTGGCCGACATTCAGGAAACGCTTCATGTATTCGATGCCGGCGCTGATTTCATGCTTGCCCTGCACCCGAGTCACGCTCGCGCTGATGTCGCTGTTCTCGCTGGCGTAGATGAAGGTGTCATAGTTGGCGGTGCCGCCGATTCCGCCGCCTACATCATCGAAGATCACGTAGGGAAGAGTGAAGTAGTTCTGTGCCGCAGCGAGCGACGGCGGGAATCCGAGGCCGGTCAGGCTGTCAGTCCCGTTCTGCCGCGGGTCCCCGGTCTGGTTTTCGTAATGGCGCGTGAACGAATAGCGCACCTGGAGAACCGTATTGGGATTGAAGGTGTAGTCGTCGGCCAGCAGAATGTTGCGAGCGTTGGTAATGTTCTGCGCGTAGAACGGGTCCCACATGTTGTTGAAGGCATTCACCAGCGAACTGGAAAGCCGCGCGAACGAGAAGCGTCCGAAGATGTGCTGCTTTTCGCTCATGTCCAGATCGAGCCGCACATCGAACTTCTGCGCTGAGGATGGATCGACTCCGGGTACGTAGAGGTTGTTCACGGCGCCGGTTGTATCGGAGTCGCAGGTGGAAGGATTGGGCATATTGCACTTGGGAAAATTGGAAAGAAACTTAACCGCAATCGGGTTGGGATTGGTGATGACGTTGTTTGGAAAGGGCTGACGGGTGCCGTCGGGATTGTCCGGCACCATGGGGTTGTAAATCGTGAAGTCGTCAGCGGAGAAGTCCCCCGTGCGCTCGGCGCTGGTGGGGACGGTAAAGATATTCGACCCATCGAAAAGCGCCTGTTGGGTGGCTTCGTAATCAGCGAAGAAGAACAGCTTATCGCGCAGGATGGGGCCGCCAATCGATCCACCTTCCTGGTAGCGATGGAACGACGGGGGCGTGTTGGGCGTGCCGCCGGCAAGCTGGCTCTGCTTGTTGAAGTACTCATTCGCGGCAAGGACATCGGGACGGAAGACTCCGAAGATACTGCCGTGGAAGGCGTTCGTGCCGGCCTTGCTGGCCAGGCTGATGACGCCTGCCCCGCCGCTTTGATAGGAGGCTGGAGTGTTCTGGGTTTCGATGCGGGTCTCCTGCACCGCATCCTCCGGAATCACCATGGCCGGCAGAATGGCGGCCGAGTTGTTTTCCGCCACGCCCAGCGGGCTGCCGTCGAGCATGTAATAGACGGAACCCACAATTGCGCCATTGACCGTATAGGAAGAAACATCGATTCCCGGCCGTCCGCTGGTGATGCTGGCAATCGACTGAGAGTTGGAGGAGTTGGGCGCTCCGTTGGCCGGGGTGACGCCGGGACTCAACTGCACCAGATCGTAAACGTCCCGCGTGAGCAGCGGCACGCGGTCGATGGTTGCGGCGGAGATCAACTGGCCGACCGTAGAATTGGTGGCCGCCGTCAGGCCGGCCGCTCCCTTCACCGTAATGACCTGGCTCACATTGCCGACCTTCAGGGCCAGGTCGACTGTCGTTGTTTGATCGACCGTAACGGAAACGTTGCTATGGACGACCGTGGTGAAGCCGGTTTGGCTCGCGGTGACCTGGTAGACGCCCGGATTGAGTGAGATGAAGGCATAATGTCCAGCGTCGTTGGCGGCGGTATGCCGGGCGACTCCCGTAGCTGGGTCGAGCAGCGTGACGCTGGCCCCCGGGACAACAGCTCCGGTCTGGTCGGTGACAGAGCCGGTGATGCTGCCTCGGCCAGCTTGGCCGAAAGCGGCGATGGTGGTGGAGAGCAGAAAGAGGAACGTGCAGGGCAGGAGCAGGACGCCCGAAATCGACTTTAAGCCAGATTTCATAATGTGCCCCCTGGGGCGACTCAAACATTGATTTCAAACGTTTGAATCGTCTACAAATTTAGGAGCGGATTCCCACGGGTGTCAAGGGGCATGCGTAATTTTTCCGGCGTGGAGCCCGGGGTCTCCTGCAGAGGATGTATGCTGAACGGCATAACAAAAGGGAGCGGGGAGTGGGCAGGCACGCATCAGGTCATGTGACATTGTCGGACATAGCGCAGGCCTGCCAGATCTCCGTTTCGACCGTATCCATTGTGCTGAGCGAGGCCCCCCTTTCGCGGCATGTCGCCGATTCCACACGAAAGCAAATCCAGGCCACAGCAAGGCGGCTCGGATACCATCCTGATGCTTATGCGCGCTCCCTGCGCCGCCGCCGCACGCAAACTATTGGTGTACTGGCCTTCGACATGTCCGACCCGTTCTGCATTCCGGTGGTGAGCGGTATTGACGAAAAACTACAGCCGGCCCATTACTTTTCCCTGCTGGTGAACGCCCAAACACAGCGGGAACTCTTTGATCGCTATTTCCGAATGCTGCTGGAACGGCGCACCGAAGGCGTGATTGTGATTGCGAGCTGGGTCTTTGAAGAAACCGGCCTGCTCGCCGATATCGCAAAGAACCATGTCCCCATCGTGATTGTGGGGCGCGATTTAACCAGGCGCCGAATCACCTCCGTGCTCGTGAACAATCGCGCGGGTGGCGCGTTGGTAATGCGGCATCTTGCTTCGCTGGGACACCGGCAAATCGCCGTGATCCGCGGCCCGGACGAGATGTTCGACAGCGCGCCGCGCTGGGACGGAATTCGGCAGGCCGCCGTAAAAGCGGGAATCCGGCTCGATCCCCAGCTCGTTTTTCAGTTGCCGAACCTGTCGGACCCAAAGTCCGGCTTTGAAGGCGGAGTGCGATTTGCCAAAGCCATGTTGGCTTCGGGGAGGAAATTTACCGCGGTCCTCGCGTTTGACGACCTCACCGCGCTTGGCGTCGTCCGAGGCTTGAGCGAGGCCGGGTTGCGCATTCCACAGGATTGCTCGGTGACAGGGTTTGACGATGTTTTGCCCGCCGATGTGGCCACTCCGGGAATCACGACTGTCCAGCAGCCTTTGCGGGAGATGGGTTTGCTCGCGACTGAATTGATGCTTAAGGCACTCGACCGCGGTCAGCAGGATGAAGCGCAGGACGCAGGGCCGCACATCGTTCAACCGAGGCTGGTGGTGCGGGCATCCTCAGCCCCGCCGTGCGTAGGGAGACAACGGTGCTTAGAGACGGGCGACGCTATTTGACAAACGTTCTGGCTGGGAAGTTCAATTCAAACGATTGAACTGATTAGTTCTCTAATTGGGAAATCCGGCTATGATGATGAAGTTTGTGGCCCGAAAATGGAGGGTTTTGCGCTTATGAATCGCTGCGTTGTTTCATGTCTTCTGGCTTCCGCAATGTTCGCGCCTTTGCTGGGCGCGGCA
>DASTXK010000275.1:0-8381 GCA_035765555.1 Acidobacteriaceae bacterium | reverse complement strand
GCCGGCAAGCCGTTCTTCATCAACTGCAATATCAATGATCCGCACCGCCCTTTTTATGGGAGCCGAGGGGCCGCGGAGATGGACCACGATGATCAGGGACCTTACGCGGTCCCTCATCCTCTGACGGCGGACGACATAACGACGGTGCCGGAAATACTGGAGCCGCTGCCCGCTGTGCGCAAGGAATATGCGCAATACTGCAACAGCAACCAGCGCGCTGACCGCAGCATTGGCGCGGTTCTGGATGTGCTGGCGCAATCGCCCGAGGCTGACAATACCATCATCTTCTTTTCCGCTGACCAT
Source organism: Acidobacteriaceae bacterium (assembly GCA_035765555.1). Classification (GTDB taxonomy): domain Bacteria; phylum Acidobacteriota; class Terriglobia; order Terriglobales; family Acidobacteriaceae; genus Silvibacterium. The sequence goes on along the minus strand of DASTXK010000275.1, from coordinate 8,078 downwards.
GGCATGCCGTTCCCTTTCTCAAAGGCCACGGGGTACGACTACGGCTCGCGGACGCCTGCGTTGCTGCGGTATCCCGGAATGGGCAGGGCAAAGACGTTCGAAGAGCGCACCTGCAACATTGATTACATGCCGACTCTGCTGGATCTGATGGGCGTGGAAAAGCCGGTTGGCATGGATGGCGTCTCCTGGAAGCCGCTGCTCAACGGCGGCAGCTACGGCGGGCCGGATCTGCGCGTGGTCTGCGTGAACAGCCTTCATTCAATAATTCATTATCCACAGCGCAGCATTCAGGATGGCCGGTATTCGCTCCTGTTCATGCCGTGGTCGGACGGCGATCTTGAGTTTCATGCCGAGTCCATGATTGGTTTTACATGGAACGCGATGCTGGAAGCCGCGACGACTGACCAGAAAATCGCCGCGCGTTGTAACCAATATCTGATGGGCCTTCCGCTGGCCTTCTACGACCTAAAGAACGATCCGGGGCAGCGGCATAACCTGCTGGACAGGCCCGAACACGCGGCACGCATCGCGCACTTCAAGGAAGGTCTGACCGAATACATGGAGCGAACCACCGATCCGCAACTCGGGAACTGGACCAATTATCTTGCAGGCAAGCCCATGCATGTGGAGCAGCTTGCGGGCGTGAGGCTTTACCGGAAGACAGCGTAGTCAAGGCGCTGTCCCAACCCTTTATCTATCCCACAATGAAACTTGTGGAGGAAAAATGCCGATTTCTCGACGGAATTTCTTGCAAACTGGCATCGCTGCCACCGCGGTCACAGCCACCACAGCGCTTGCCGAGAAGCTGCCGCACGGCAGGAAGAATGTTCTGTTCATAGCCGTGGACGACCAGAACACCCGGCTCGGCTGCTACGGCGACATCGCAAAGACTCCGAACCTGGACGCCCTGGCGGCACGCGGCACTCGCTTTGCGCGGTCCTATTGCCAGTTCCCTTTCTGCGGACCATCGCGCGCTTCGCTGATGACCGGCGTCGCGCCGGACACAACGCACATTTACGACCTCCATCACCATGTGCGCGACACCATGTCCGATGTCGTGACCGTTGGCCAACTCTTTCGCAAAAACGGCTACTACTCGGCACGGGTCGGAAAAATTTTTCACGCCGATGTTCCTGGAGATATCGGCAAGGACGGAATGGATGATCCGCAGACCTGGGACTACGTCTACGATCCTCAAGGTGTGGACCATCCGCAGCAGGAGCCGTTCGCGACCAACTTCACGCCGAAATTAACCCGCCATCGCAAGAACGATGGAGCGGTGCTGCTTGGCTCAACGATAAGCTACTATGAGTCTCCGTCTCCGGACCGCGCCATGACGGACGGCATCGGCGCGGACGAAATGATTCGCCTGCTGCGCAAGAACCGCAACAAGCCGTTCTTCCTTGCTTATGGTCTGTATCGGCCTCACGTGCCGTGGATCGTACCGAAAAAGTACTTCGACATCTATCCGCTGGAGTCAATCAAGGCGCAGCCGTTCTCCCTCGAGACATCGACTGCTCCTCCTTGCGCGTACACATCGCATCCGCCAAATCTGGGCATGAGCGAGCTCGAACAGCGCAAGGCGGTTCGCGCGTATCACGCCTCAACCAGTTTCATGGATGCGCAGGTTGGGCGCGTACTTGATGAGTTGAAAGCGCTCGGCCTGGAAAAGAACACCATCGTTGTATTCTGGGCGGACCATGGTTGGTGCCTTGGCGAGCATGGACAGTGGGAGAAGCAGAACCTTTTCGAGCCTGCCACGCACGTGCCATTTATCATCGCGGGCGCGGGAAAAAGGGGCCAAATTTGCGAACGAACCACCGAGCATCTGGATATTTATCCGACGCTCGTCGAATTGTGCGGACTGAAAAACGCGCCCGCCAATCTGCACGGCAGCAGCGTGGTTCCGCTGCTTAATAATGCGAAGGCTCAGTGGGATAAACCGGCAATCACGCAGCAAACGCGGCCGTCGGCTCCCGACCCTGCGATATTTGGTTATAGTCTTCGCACGGAGCGGTATCGCTACACAAGCTGGCAGGGGGCCACAGTCGGCGAAGAACTCTATGACTACCAGACCGACCCGCGCGAATTGGTCAATCTGGCGGAAGCCCCAGAAGCGCAGGCATTGAAGAACCGCCTGAAGCAGCAGCTCAGCGACATCACTGGAGCGCGAGGCCGAAAGATTGCGCTGGGCGAAAAAGTTCCGGCGCCCGACGGTAAGCACGCGCCAGTCAAGCCAGTGAACAACAAGAAATAAGGAGTTCTGCAATGGATCGTCGAAGCTTTATAGGAATATCGGGCGCTGGCGTGCTGGGCGCGATGGCCGGGAGCGCGCTCAACCTGAATGGGCAGGAGACCGCCCCTGCGGAGCTTTCGCTGGGGGAGAGCGGGGAAGGTCGTGGCTCGCTCCACAAGCGGCCCAACATCGTGCTGTTCATGCCGGACGAGATGCGCGCCGACGCGCTTGCCTGCTATGACAACCCCGTCACAAAAACACCAAACTTTGACCGACTCGCAAGCCAGGGGACCCGCTTCGCAAACTGCCATGTGCAGTTTCCGGTGTGCGGCGCATCGCGCTGCAGCTTGCTAACCGGATGGCCAACAAGCGTGCGTGGCCACCGCAGCCTGTTTTATTTCCTGCGCCCCGATGAGCCGAACCTCTTCCGCTATCTCAAACAATCGGGCTATGACGTTTTCTGGTTCGGAAAAAATGACGCCCTTGCCGCGCAGAGCTTCTACGACAGCGTCACCTATTGGGACCGGGGATCATCGCATGAGCGGCCGACACACCCCATTACTCCAAACATCACGAGCATGCTGCATGGAAAAGGCGGAGACCGCCGCGACGATCTGGATTACTCAATCGTGCGTTCGGCCATCGAGATCATCGAGCGAAAGGAATCTGACCGGCCATTCTGCCTATTCCTGCCCATGCAGGGTTCGCATCCTCCATACACCACGCCTGCTGATTTCTACAGCATGTACAGCCCGGATTCAGTCGGGAAGCTGGTCCCGCCGGATCTTCCCAAGAAGCCGGATTACCAGAAAGAAATGCGACGGCATTACAACCTGGACCGCATGACCGATCACCAGCTCCGGGAAGTGCGAGCCGTCTACTACGGCAAGGTGAGCTACAGCGACTGGCTGATGGGCGAAGTGCTGGAGGCGCTGGAAAAGAATGGGCGCGACAAAGACACTGCCGTCATGCTTTTCTCAGACCACGGCGACTACGCGGGTGATTACGGACTCACAGAAAAGTGGCCGAGCGGCCTTGAGGATTGCCTTACCCATGTGCCGCTGATTATGAGGGCCCCCGGCGGCAAGAGCGGTCACACGGTCAATGAAATGACTGAACTCTATGACGTAATGGCGAGCTGCCTGGGTCTCGCCGGGGTACAGGCGCAACACACGCATTTCGCACGCGACCTCGCTCCGCAGCTCAATGGAGCAGCCGGTGACGCGGGTCGCGCCGCATTCGCCGAGGGCGGATATAACATCTACGAGCCGCAATGCTTTGAACCAATTACGAAGAGCGTAAACGAATACTCGCCCAAGGTGACACTTGAAAATAAAATGCCTGAAACAGTAAGCCGGTCGGCAATGGTGCGCACACGGACCCATAAGCTGATCTGGCGCTCACAGGGGCAAAAAGAACTCTACGACGTCGCCGCGGACCCAGGACTCACCCGCAACCTCATTGATGAATCCTCATCGGCGGCGGTGAAAGCCGATTTGCAGGTCCGCCTCATGGAGCATTTCATCAACACATCCGGGATCGCTCCGATGGACAAGGACTCGCGCTCGAGTCCGCCGTTCTACCCTACGCGCTCGGACATCCCGGCAACTGGGTGGCAGGGACAAATTCTCGATCAAGGCTGAACTGGCCGCTCTCACTCGTTGGGGACCTAGGAAACGCTTCAAGGCTTCCTAATTGGCAACGTTACCGAAGCGGCATTACCGCCCACGCAGACCTAAAAACATTTAAATACACGGTGTTAGCTCCTGGATTCTCCCGATGCTCACGCCAGCGTCTTGACAACTCATAGGCTTAGAGTGTATCGAGTATGGCAACGATGCCAACACCGGAGCCCTCGCATGGGTTCCGGGGCCTGCACCCTGTCCCAAAACAGTTGCGGGAATATGGCCGGGGCAGAACAGCCTGGAACAACCGATTCAATATTGCCTGCGCAATGAGCTGGGACAACTAAAAAGAACCATGAGAATGAGCGCTAGCCCCATATCACGAAGACGCTTCTTAGGCGGGACGGGTTCCATGGCCCTTGCCCTTCCTGCTGCTTCCCTTCCGGCCCTCGCGGAGAATCACCAGGCCGGGAGAACTGACCTCCCAGCAAAGCTCTTGTCCAGGAAGCTGCCCTTTCGCAAGCGCGGCGCGACGGTCATCACCGTTGAGCTTCCGAATGACGGAGTCTCCGACTGCTCGAAAGCGATCAATGATGCCATCAATTCGCTGCCGGAGGACGGCGGAACGGTCTGGCTGCCTTACCAGAAAACCGGCGGCTCTAAAGATTGCATTTACAGAATCAACACTACCGCCAATACCTACACCTCTCCAAAAAGACCGAATCACGGCCAGCCGTATGGAATCAAGCTGCGCTCGAACATGCTGCTCCAACTTGAGCCTGGAGTTCAGCTAAGGGCAATGCCAACGAACGTGCCACGGGCATATGTGATTTTTGCGATTGATGTCCATGACATTGAGATTGCGAATGGCGCGATTATTGGCGACCGCCATGAGCATACCAATTCCGGGAAAGGCACCGATGAATGGGGCCACGGTGTGCAACTTCTCGGAGTCAGGCAAGCTACCGTTCGCTCCACCTATATATCGGATTGCGAAGGAGACGGCATTTGCGTTGGCCGCGGGCCATCATCCCGCACCAACGACCTGGTTATCTGCGACGTAATCAGCACTCGTAATCGCAGGCAGGCCCTAAGCATCACGAATGGCGACAATATCTCGGTCCTTGATTCCGAGTTCAGCTATACGCATGGAACAGCGCCGCAGGACGGTATCGACATTGAACCCGATGGGACGGGACAGGTAAACAACGTCACCATCGATAACTGCATTCTGCGCGGCAACGAGGCTTCCGGAATCGAAGTAAATGCGAGCCATGGATCAAGCATCCGCAACCTGACCATCACCAATTGCGTGATGCGCGACAACGTCTACTCGGGCTTCTTTACTGTGCAAAAGGGCACGGCGGTTTTGGACAATGGTGTGCTGTATGCGAACGCCTTTTATCACAACCGGTACATCGCTCTTCAACTGGCGGGAAAAACCACGAACTTTACTATTGGCGGCGCCGGCGCTTCCGATCCGCGAAACAACCTGTTCGCCAATAACGAGATCAGCGCTTCGCGCCAGGTCCATTACCCGCTTTCCGCCAGCCACCCTAAGAAGGGTTATATCGCAGAACCAAACATGGCTTTTCGTGCTCCATCCCTCGCGCCTGACGCGCACAACGTCGTCGCGTGGAATTGCTTTTCCTCCCCGGATACACCGGCTACTGAACCACAAACACACTTTGGCGCCGGCGGCGAATCGCCCGCGCAGGAGCACAACGATCCTCACCGCACGCGGTGAGGGCAGATTGGAAGTATCGCTATGGATGTTTGCAGAAAAGAGCGGATTCACCAGAGTGTGCCGTCACTGCGTCCTGGCGGTGAAATCAGGACGTAACCCACAAAACTCACGTTTTTTTGGAGGTTACATGAAGAAGATTGACTTAACTCGAAGGAAGTTCCTCGGCCGGACCGGCACTGCCGCTTTGGTCCTGCCCCTGGCCGCGGCGATTCCCGCCGCCATTGAAGCCACCTCACCCAACCGGGTCGAAGCGGCAATGGAAAACGACGAGCAGCAGACGATCCCCAACCGGGCCATCACGGCTCGCACGATCGGCAGTTCAAACCAGACCGTCACTTTGCCTGCCAGTGGAAGTAATTGCTCGTCGGCGATACAAAGTGCAATTAACGCCGCATCCACGGGTGGCGGCGGAGTAGTCACTATTCCATATAAAAACGATGGCGTCTGCTACGTCGACATCATGGCCAACAGCTATGTAGCCCCAAACGGTAATACCGCCTACTATGCAGTCACGCTGGCCAGCAATGTCCGGATCCAAGCCGACCCAGGTGTTGTCATCAAGGCCTTGCCTGATCACAATGGTAATCCGGTTAATGTCCAGCGGGCCTACATGTTCTTGTGCCAGGCTGTCAACAATGTCGAATTCTGTAATCTGAGGCTTGTTGGCGAACGCTATACCCACGATTTAACCGGTAGCAGCACGGACGAGTGGTGCCATGGAATACAGATCATTGGAGCACAGCACGTCACGGTCCGGGCCTGCATCATTTCGGACTGCACTGGAGATGGCATCTGCGTCGGCAGATACAACGGTGTCGATCCCTCGGACATCATTATCTGCGATGTCGTCTGCACGGGAAACCGGAGACAAGCTTTGAGCCTTACAGGTGGAGACACTCTCCAGGTCTATGACTCCGAGTTCAGCAATACCTATGGAACAGCGCCCCAGAACGGCATCGATATTGAACCCATGGGAGGAGCGAATCTCAGCAATATCACCATCGATAATTGTCTTATCCGGGGCAACTCAGGAGATGGCATCGAACTGAATGCCAATGGGACAGCAACTTCCGTCACCAACCTTACTGTCCAGAACTGCCTTCTCGCCGAAAACTACTGGCACGGGATTGCAGTGCATGGGTCCGGCACCATTGATACCGGCGGAATCTATGGCAACGCCTTCTACCAGAACGGGAATATCGGTCTGAGCCTGGCGGATTCTCCGACGAATTACACCATTGGCGCTCTGAACAAAGACGGAAACTTCACCAATAACTTCGCCAATAATAACGTGGGCACTTATTCGTACCCGAATAACACCTCTTCCGATGTTAACGGCTATGTTGCGGGAGACGACATGCACCTGGGCCTGGATGTTATCGGTTCCAGCAGCAATGTCGTTCGATATAACAGATTTTTTAGCTGATCGCCTGGAACTGGAATTGCCCGCGTGAGACATAACTCTCACGCGGGCGGATCTTCAGCCAGGCATTGAACAGCATGATTTGTAGAACGAGCAGTTTCATCGGAAGACATGCCCACACTTCGCCCCGGAGGTGGACCCGGAGCGCAAGCCCGATAACACAAAATCTATTTGGAGAGCAGAGATGAGTAAAACCGAAATATCTCGGAGGAAGTTTCTTGGAGGAACCGGATCCATGGCGTTGGCGTTACCCTTGGCTTCACTCCCCGTTGCGGCACAGGATCTGAACAACAATCCACACGAACTTGCGATGACCCGTCCGGCGGTCATCCCGTACCGGCAACTGCCTGTTCGTCAACGCGGCACAACGGTGATTCCCGTTGATCCTCCGACGGATGGAGTCTCTGACTGCGGACCAGCCATTCAGGCCGCAATCGATGCGTTGCCGGCAGACGGAGGCACGGTCCTGATCCGGCATCATGGAACAGCCCATTCCACAGATTGTATTTACATGATCGACACATCCGTCAACGTTGAAGACTCTGGTCAACACCCCCATTACGGGATTAAGCTGCGTTCCAATATGCTGCTTCAATTCGAGCCTGGAGTTCAGTTACAGGCAATGCCGAACAACCTGCCCCGGGCTTACGTTCTGTATCTTCTCAATGTCCATGATGTTGAAATTGCCAATGGCTCAATTATTGGTGAGCGCTATACACACACCAACTCCGGCCACGGAACAGACGAGTGGGGTTATGGCATCGCGATCGCCGGTTCGACACAAGTTACCGTCCGCTCAACGCATGTTTCCTCTTTTGAGGGAGACGGCATCAGCATCGCCAGGGCAGGTACGCCGACGATTGTCTCCACTGACGTCGTCATCTGGGACGTTGTCTGCTCAAATAATCGCCGGCAGGCCGTCAGCATCACCAGCGGCGATCAACTTTATTTCCTTGACTCCGTCTTTAGCGACACGCACGGGACCGCTCCGTCTGACGGCATCGACATTGAAGGTTCCGTCAGCAATGTCTGGATTGATAACTGTAT
>DASTXK010000274.1:0-5336 GCA_035765555.1 Acidobacteriaceae bacterium | reverse complement strand
CCAGTGCTGCGCGGGCGTCATGGTGATTTCGACGCCGCCAACGGAGGTGGACTGCCACCAGTCGAGCGAGCGGACATCGGAAAATCCCAGTCCGGCGACCAGGTCTTCCACCCGCTCCGGAATGATGGCGATGGGGGCTTTGCCGGTAATCCTGCGGGTGTGGCGGATGATCTTGCGGAGGGACGGCAAGTTGAGGTGGTCCATGTGGGCGTGCGTAAGCAGCACGGCGTCAATGGGCGGCAGGTCCTGAATGCGGACGCCGGGCTTTCGCAGTCGATGCACAAGAATGAGCCAGTAGGCGAAAACCGGGTCAACAAGGAAATTGAGGCCGCCCACCTGGAGTAGGAATGAGGCGTGGCCAATAAAGGTGACGCCGAGGTCGGAGGGGTCCACAAGAACAGGCTTGTGCTGCTCGCCGGTGGCCGGACGTAAAGATTTACCGATCAGCTTAAGGATGAAACCGAGGCGGGAAGCGGATCTTGTGGGCAAGCGCAGTCTCCTGCAATATGGATGCCGGAGACCGCCGCTGGGGTTCGTTAGAAAGGCGGTGCGGGCTAGAGCTTTGGGGCGTCTTCAGCTACTGCGGGCACCGCAACCGGGGCGAGTTCCGCAGCCTGGAAGCCGATGGTTTTATGGGTCCCGTCGCAGAAAGGCTTATTGGCGGAGTGGCCGCAACGGCACAGAGAGATGGAAGTTTTCCCGCCGAGGTCCCATTCATTGCCATTGCAATCAACCAGCTTGAAGGGGCCTTCCACGCGAAGGGAACCATTAAGGCGGACCGTAATCTTGACTTCGTTTTCAGGCACAGGCTGCTCCTTTGGGTAGTAGGGAGGGTCTGATTCCGAGTGTACCAAGGACCTCGATCACCCTTCAGCCGTGATCGAGCTTTGGTTGCGGAAGAAGAACCAATATAAAGGAATTCCCAGAAGAATAATGGCGCTGCCGATGATGGAATTCTTCAGGTTTTCCGCATACGAGTAATAGAGCAGGATGGCGGCGGCGGCCACAAAGAGGGCGGGAACAACGGGGTATCCCCAAACGTGGTACGTCTTTGTTTTCGGCAGCTTGCGACGATAATAGAAGATAGTGGTTGAAGTAATCAGATAGAAGAGCCACTCGGCGAAAATGGCCAGTTCAAAGAGCTGCTGGAAGTGTCCAACGGCGAGCAGCAGTCCCGTGCTGAGGATGGCCTGCACGATAAGCGCGGTGGAAGGGCTTTGGAAGCGCGGGTGAATATCCGCCATGCGGCGGAAGAAGAGGCGGTCGCGGGCGGCGGCGAAGGGAATGCGCGCACCGGACATCGTGGTTCCGTTGAGCGTGACCAGGATGCTGAGAGCCATGACTCCGGAAACCAGCGCGGCCCCCCACGGGCCGGTGACGGCGGCGAGGGCATCGACGGCGGGACGGGGCGAGGCGGCTATAAGCGACGCGGGCAGAATGTACTGGATGGCGGCATTGGTCGCGATGTAGAGGGCGGCAACGATGAAGAGTCCGGCAATGAGAGCGATGGGCAGATTGCGCTCGGGGTTGCGGACTTCGCCGGAGACCATCGTGAGGTCGTTCCATCCGTCATAGGCCCAGAGGGCTGCGATGAGGGCGATCATGAATCCGCTGAAGCCGCCGTGGGCATGCGGATAGAGGGTGCTGAAGTTGCTCCATTGGCCGGTGGCGGCGGCGAAGCAGAATCCGACAATAACAAGAATGAGCAGGACCTTGAGCCAGGTGAAGACGAGTTGGAAGTCTGCGGCTTTTTTGATGCCGAGATAGTTGAGTCCGGTGATGAGCCAGGCGACGGCGATGGCAAAAAGCTGTCCCCAGGAGACGGTGAAGGGCGCATGGAAGGCGGCGTGGTCGAGCCAGGCGAGCGAGCCGAAAATGGCCAGCGTGCGCACGAGGCCCATGGTGACGCTTCCGATGGAGGCGGGCTTGGCCACGGCGAACCATGTCCACATATAGAGGAAGGCGGTGAGGTCGCCATAGGCGCGGCGGAGGTAGACGTATTCGCCTCCGGTGTAGGGCATGATGGCGCTGAGTTCGGCATAGGTCATGGCGCCGAAGAGCGAGAGCAGCCCGCCGGCGATCCAGGCCAGATAGACCATGGCGGATGAGCCGGTGGCCTGCATCATTTCGTGCGGGACAAGAAAGATGCCGCTGCCGATGATGGTCCCGACCACGACCGCAGTGGCGTGCGAAGTGCCAAGGACGCGCGGCAGGTCGCGCGTGGTGGGCTGGGTGGGTCTCAGGCGGGATTGGGTCTCCGGCGGCAAGGCTGTTCCATGATACTTCAGGGATTTGCAGCGGCCTACAGGATTGCTCTTGACATACAGATTATTTGTATTTTATATAATCTGTATGGAGGAGCTATGGTTACCAAACTTGCGGACACGGTGCGCACAACTGCCATTCAGAAGTACGTGGAACCGGCGAAGAAAGCCGGAGCCAGGGAGTTTTCCATTGCGGTCAAGGATCTGCTGAAGGACTTGCAGGCGGTGGATTTCCCATTGAATTACACACCGCTAGTCTGCAATTCCATAAGAACCAAGGGTTTTCAGCGGGAAAATCATATGGAGATTACGGAGATCGAGGGGCCCAAATCCCAGACCGGAACGCGGGTTGTGGTGCATTATCGGCTCTTGGACACGCAAGAGAATGCTCACAGGTCTTCAGGGCAAGACAGACAGATTGAATCGCCGAATGATCGCGCGGCACGCCTGACCGAGGGGCTGCGTGGCCTACTCAAGGAAGAGATAGCGTCGTTTGGCGGTGCGGATGCGTTTATCCGCTGGGTTCGCTCGGATGACGAGGACGCGGCGTGAGACGCATCTGCTGGGACACGATGCTGTTTATTTATCTGCTTGAGTGGAATCCCGGACATGGTCCGCGTGTGCGGAAAATTCTTGCGGAATCGTATGAACGCAACGATTATCTCTGCTGCAGTTGTCTTGCGGTGGGCGAGGTAATGGCGGGAGCACGACGGTTCGGCGATACGGAAAAGGCGGCGGATATCCAAAGCAAGATTCGAGAAATGGGCTTTCATTTTCTGCCATTCGATGAAGGCGCCGTGCTTCCATTCAGCCGGTTGCGCGCGAAGGAAAAACTGCGCGCAGCGGATGCGATTCATCTTGCCTGCGCAGCTTCAGCGGGTGTCGATCTCTTCCTGACCGGAGACAAGCAACTCACAAGGCGGCACGTGCCCGGTGTGAAGTTCATCGCGGACATCGAAAACCCACTGTTGTAGCCAATTTACTGCTGATCGGTCAGTACTGGATGCAGGGACGGCGAAGGGTTGCCGGCGTGGAAATGCGCATGAATTCCTTCCGCCGTCTTTCGGGGCACCACGGCCGTGAGGGCCTCGACGCCAGCTTGCTCGATGCCGCGAAGGCTGCCGAAGTGCTGGAGCAGGCGGGTGCGGGTGCGCGCGCCCACTCCGGGGATGGCGAGCAGTTCGGAGTCGCGGTCGCGCATTTCGCGGCGCTTGCGGTGGTAGGTGATGGCGAAGCGGTGTGACTCGTCGCGGATTTTCTGAATGAGGTGCAGGACGGGCGAGCGGCGCTCCAGCACGATGGGGTCGTCTTCCTGCCCGTAGAGGTAGATCAGCTCCTCGCGCTTTGCGATTGACGCGAGCGGCTGCGAGGTGAGGCCGAGTTCTTCGAGCGCCTGCGCGGCGGCGTGCAACTGGCCCAGTCCGCCGTCAATGAGGATGAGGCTGGGCATGGCCTGCTTTTCTTCCGCGATGCGGCGATAGCGGCGCGTGACCACCTCGCGCATGGAGGCGAAATCGTCCACGCCTTCGACGGAGCGGATGCGGAACTTGCGGTAGTCGGTTTTTTTCATCGCGCCGTTTTCCCACACCACCATTGAGGCGACGGTTTCCGTGCCCTGAATGTGGGAAATATCGAAGCACTCGATGCGGCGCGGCAGGTCGGGCAGCGTGAGGGCGTCCTGAAGCGATTCCTGAATGGCGCGCTGCGACGGCTGCATCACGCGGAAGCGCTGGTCGAAGCTCTGCCTGGCGTTCTGGCCTGCCAGATCGACGAGCGACCGCTTGTCTCCGCGCTGGGGCACCGTGATTTCCACCCGATGCCCGCGCCGTTCGGAAAGCAGCGCCGCAAGAGTTTCGCGGTCGGGGAAATCTACCGGCAGGTAGATAACGCGCGGCACGTACTGCTGGTCGATATAAAGCTGCTTAAGCAGCGCGGAGAAAAACGCTCCGGCGTGGAAAGGTGCGGCGGGAGTTTGTTCCTCAGGCTTCGCTTCCTCTGTCTCGATCAGCAACTCGTGCAGGTCTTCCCAGAAGAACTCGCGGCGGTCCACGATTTTCCCCGCCCGCATGTGGAAGAGGTTCACGGCCAGCATTCCGCCCTCGTAGTGGTAGCCGAAGACATCGGCGTCATCGTTTTCCGTGGAGGCGATGCGCTGCTTCTCCCGCAACTGGCTGATGGTAATAAGCAGGTCGCGGAACTTCGCCGCCCGCTCGTAATTTTCCGACTGCGCGGCCTCATCCATTCGCTGATGAAGGGACTTTTCCAAGTCCGCCGTGTGACCTTCCAGAAACATCTGCGTATCGCGCACCGCCTCCCGGTAGGCCTCCGGCGTGGTGAGCCCTTCTACGCAGGGGCCGAGGCAGCGCTTGAGATAGAACTGCAGGCAGGGCCGCGCGTAGTAGTGCGAGAGATCGACCTTGCAGCCCGGAATAAGAAACGTCCGGTGGATCAGCTCAACGATGCGGTACGCCAGGTTCCCCGGAAAATACGGCCCATAGTAGGCGCTGCCGTCCTTCTTCAGTCGCCGCGTCACGGAAACCTTGGGGTAGCGGTCCCGCAGCGACAGCTTCACATAAGGATAGGTCTTGTCGTCGCGCAGCAGAATGTTGAAGCGAGGCTTGCGCTGCTTGATGAGGTTGTTTTCGAGCGCCAGGGCCTCGTGCTCGTTTTCGACGAGGATGTAGTCCACATCGACGGCCTCGCGCATGAGCGAGCCGGTTTTGGCGTTGGCCTGCGAGGCTTCCAAAAGATAGGAGCGGACGCGGGAGCGGAGGTTCTTCGCCTTGCCCACATAGATGACCTCGTCCTCGGCGTTCTTGTACAGATACACGCCGGGCCCGGTGGGCAGGGAACGAATCTTCTCTTGGAGGTCCATGACGGATAAGGCCTATCTATAGTTTATCCGGCTTCGCGAGCAAACCCATGCCTGCCCGGTACGGTAAAAAATACCCGATGGCATTTGGCGGGTGGCGGCTGGAATCGCGGTTCTTCAACCTAAGTCCTTGCCTTACAGTTATTTGGCAAAGGTGCAAGGGTTTGGCATCCGCGTTGCTCTAACGAGCATCGGACAAG
>DASTXK010000273.1:0-16496 GCA_035765555.1 Acidobacteriaceae bacterium | reverse complement strand
TGGCAATGGTGCCGTACTTCTTCTGGAGCCATGCGTGAAACTGCGCCTTGGCTTCCGGCCCAAAGTCGGGAACGGCGTACTCATTATCAAGCTGCCAGCCCACCACGTTAGGATTGTGTCCGTAGCGGACCGCCATGCGCTCGGCAATATCGTGCGCAAGCTCGCGATACTTCTTGTCCGCGAAGGAGAACTGCTGGCGGTTGCCGTGCTCGGCGCGGTGCCCGTTTTCATCCACGCGCAGCGTCTCGGGATACTTTTCCGTGAGCCACGCGGGCGGCGCGGCGGTGGGCGTGCCCAGCACCACGCAGATGTGGTGTTTGGCGGCGTCCGCAATGGCGCGGTCGAGCCAGCCAAAGTTGTACTGGCCCTCGGTCGGCTCCATGGTGCTCCACGCGAACTCGCCCACGCGGACCACATGAACATGCGCGGCTTCCATCAGCGAAAGGTCGGCGTCCCACTGCGACTCGGGCCACTGCTCGGGATACCAGGCCGCTCCCAGCAGAATGGGCGGCTGGTCGGTGTAGTTGGTCGCCTGGGCGTATGTAAACGGTGTCAAAAGCGCGAGGACGAGAAGGACAGAAGCAAAGCGCATGTGGCGTTCTCCATGCTGAACGTTGTGGCCAATCAGGGCCCCGCTCAGAGCGAGTGTTTTCGAGTAAACCGATTTTAATCCCAGATGAAAAAAGAGGAGCGCGCGATGGCGCGCTTCATGCGCAAAGCGAAAAGGCGGCTCCCTTGCGGAAGGCCGCCCCTTCTGTCCGATTAGGCGAAGATCTGGGAATCGGGTCCCGGACCGCATCTCTGTCCGCCTCAGGTTCTCCGGAGGGCTGTAGGCGCGAGGCCCGCGGTTCCTGGATACCTTTGGTTCGGTCTTCGATGCGGGAGCTTCTTTGGTCCGCCCTGCCGATTCCGGTTGCCCGGATTCAGCATGCCATCAGTTTCCTGATTGCCCGCGGTTCCCGTTGCCGGAACCCGCTGTGACAGCCCCTTTCGGCCCTCTTCTTCTGGAAGATTGCTCTTCCGTTGATTTGGATCGTACTCCTGCCGACGCGCGGCGCAAGGGGTTTTGAGAAATATTCCGTGTGGAAATGCCGGGCTGATTGTGGAAGCTGTGGAAATGCTGGGTCAAGTGGATTGAGGCCGGTCTTCTCTGATACCAATTGAAATCGTTCTATTCACGGTTTCATCCCGGTTTCATGAATCTCTAATCAAAGTATGAACGGCGAAACCACAGCCCGCGCGGAACGCTCATCGGCGGAAAAGCTGTGGCATATCTGGCGCAACGTCACGGTGGTTCTGTCGCTCGCGGCGATCGTCCTGTATTTGCTGCTGCGGTACGTATTTCACCAGACGGGAATTCCCCTTTCGCTCCCGCTCTGGATTGCTGTTGCTGTCGGCGGCGTGCCGCTGCTTTATGACCTGGTCCGGGAGGTAGTTCGGAAAAACTTCGGTTCGGATTTCCTGGCCGGCTTATCGATTGTCACCGCCGCGATCATGGGAGAGTTTCTGGTTGCGGCGATCATCGTCCTCATGCTCTCCGGAGGGCAGGCGCTGGAAGACATCGCGACCCGGCGCGCGTCTTCCGTGCTGAACGCGCTGGCGCGGCGCATGCCCAGCCTGGCCCATCGTGTTGTGGATGGATCGATGCAGGAGATTGCCGTGGGCGAAATCCGTATCGGCGACCGCCTTGTAGTTTTGCCGCACGAGATTTGCCCGGTTGATGGCACGGTCGAATCGGGCACGGGCACCATGGATGAATCATTCCTGACCGGCGAGCCCTTCCTCATCCGCAAAACAACAGGCTCGCAGGTGATCTCAGGCGCGCTCAATGGTGACACGGCGCTTTCCATCGTCGCCGACAAGCTTGCGGTCGACTCGCGCTACTCGCGCATTATGCAGGTGATGCGCACGGCTGAAGAGAACCCTCCGAGCATTCGTCGGCTGGCGGACCGGCTCGGCGCGTTTTATACGCCGATTGCTGTCGCCATCGCTTTGGCCGGATGGTTGTTGAGCGGGAACGCGGAACGCTTCCTGGCAGTCATCGTGATCGCCACTCCGTGTCCGCTGCTTCTGGCGATTCCAATCGCCATCATCGGGTCCATTTCGCTCGCGGCAAAGCGGGGAATTGTGATTAAAAAGCCTGCTGTTCTGGAACAGGTTGGGAAGATCCAGACCATGTTCTTCGACAAGACCGGGACTCTGACCTACGGCGAGCCAATCGTTACCGGCATTCTTCCTTTTGGTGGATTCGAACCGAGCGAGGCCCTGCAACTGGCGGCGAGCCTCGAACAATTTTCAAAGCATCCTCTGGCCGGGGCGGTGCTTCGCGCCGCGGAGGAGAAGAAAATAGCGCTGCAAGGAGTTGAAAGCGTCAGCGAAAAACCTGGTGAGGGATTGAAGGGCCACGTCGCGGGAAGAGTCGTTCTGGTGACGGGCAGGCGCAAAATTCCGCCGGAGATGATCGCGGAGCTTCCGCCGCAGGCCTCGGGAATGGAGAGCGTTGTTGTCATCGACAATCGCCTGGCAGGGTTGATCCAATTTCACGACCGTCCGCGCGCGGAGGGCAAGCCGTTTGTTCGACACCTCAAGCCCCGGCACGACGTTCGGCATCTGATGATCCTTTCCGGAGACCGCAGCAGCGAGGTCCGGCACCTTGCGGACATTGTCGGCATCGAAACTGCTCACGCCAATCAAACCCCCGAGGAAAAACTCAGGATTGTGCGGGAGGAAACAGAGAAGGGTCCCACGCTTTATCTTGGAGACGGCATCAATGATGCTCCGGCTATGATGGCCGCGACTGTGGGTGTTGCTTTTGGCCAGAACAGCGACATCACGGCGGAGGCCGCGGGGGCCGTCATCCTTGAGCCCACCCTGGGCAAAGTGGATGAGCTTCTCCATATTGGATTGCAGATGCGCCGGATCGCGCTTCAGAGTGCGGTAGGAGGAATCGTACTCAGCTCCATCGGCATGATTGCTGCGGCGCTTGGCTATCTCCCGCCGCTCGAAGGGGCCGTAGGTCAGGAGGTGATCGATCTCCTCGCCGTGCTCAACGCGGTCCGCGCGTCCCTGCCGCCCAAGGAATTGCAGGATTTCTAAAGATCTGCGCTATCGAATCAACAATATTCCTCTGAAAGTTTCGTTTGTGCTGCGGAACCAGTTTGCGTATGGTGGATGCGGAACGAGAGGTGGTATGCGGAATCTGTTGAAGATGTCGGTTGCCCTGCTGGTGGTTTGGTTTTTTGCCGGAATTTCGGCCTTCGCGCAGGAGCAGCAGGACCCGGCCCGCGAGCAGGCCTTTTCGATGACGGAGACCCAGTATGGGATCGTCGCGACCAGCCAGACCGTGGCGTCACAGGCGGGCGCATCGGTGCTGGCCAGGGGCGGCTCGGCGGTGGACGCGGCGATTGCGGCCAATGCGGCGCTGGGCGTCATTGAGCCGATGATGAACGGTGTGGGCGGAGACCTGTTCGCCATTGTCTACGACGCGAAGACGGGCAAGCTTTATGGCATCAACGCCAGCGGATGGTCTCCGAAAGGGCTGTCGATTGCCGCGCTCAAAGCGAAGGGCCTTACCGACCTGCGCACTATCGACGAGGTCACGGTCCCCGGCGCGGTGGCCGGTTGGGCGGCGCTGCATGAGCGCTTTGGAAAGCTGCCGCTCAGTGAAGATCTGGCTCCCGCGATTGCCCTGGCCAAAGACGGCATTGGCGTGCCGGAGACTGATGCGGATAATTGGAAGACCTACGGCACTCCGTTCGCGAAAGACCCCGCGTTTGCGAGCGTCTACATGCCGGGCGGGAAGGCGCCGGTGGCGGGGCAGTTGTTCAGGAATCCTGAGCTTGCCCTGACGCTGACGCGCATTGCCGAGCATGGGCGCGACGGCTTTTACAAAGGGCCGACGGCGGACGCGATTCTAAAGCTGGAACGCAAGCTGGGCGGCTTTATGCTGGCCGATGACCTGACGGAGTTTCAGCCCGAGTGGGTGCAGCCCATCAGCACCACATATCACGGATGGACGGTGTACGAGATGCCTCCCAACGGGCAGGGCGAGGCGGCGCTGGCCATGCTGAACATCATGGAGGGTTTTCCCATTAAGCAGTGGGGGCATAATTCGCAGAAGGCCCTGCACGTGGAGATTGAGGCAAAGAAGCTGGCCTATGCGGACCTGCGGCGCTATGTGGGCGATCCGAAGGCGAGCCATGTGCCGACGCAAATTCTGATTTTGAAATCGCTGGCGGCGAAGCGCGCCAAGCTCATCACCGATCGCGCGAATTGCAACGTGCTGCCGTCCGATATAGCGGAGCAACTCAAGCATCAGTCGAGCGACACAACCTACCTGAGCGTGGTGGACCGCGAGGGAAATGAGGTCTCGCTCATCCAGAGCAACGCGGGCGCGTTTGGAGGCGGCCTGGTGGCTCCGGGCACCGGGTTCGTGCTGCAAAACAGGGGCGGCGGATTCACGATGAAGCCGGATCGGGCCAACACGCTGCGGCCCCGGACAAGACCGCTGCACACCATCATTCCGGGATTCATGACCAACGGAAGACGGCGCATCGCATTCGGCATCATGGGCGGGTTCAACCAGCCGCTCGCGCACGCGCAGTTTGTGTCCAACGTGGTGGACTTCGGAATGAACATTCAGGCCGCGCTGGACGCGGCTCGCTGGACCAAGCGCGACTTTGGCGGTTGCGACGTGTGGATGGAAAATGGAATCGCTCCCGGCGTGATTGCCGGGCTGCGCAAGCAGGGCCACGAGGTAACGGTATGGCCGCGTTACTTCCAAAGCATGGGCCGGGGAAACGCCGTCGAGGTGGACGCGGGATCACCCATACACCTGGGCGCGAGCGATCCGCGCGCGGATGGCGAAGCGATTCCAGAGCCGAAATTTTAGAACGTTAAGAGGAAAAATTTTTATCTGAGTGATTGGATGGATTTGGTCAAGGAGGCCTGCAATTCTCGCTGCACGGGCGGGCTGAGCTTTTCCTTGTCCACGGTCAGATAGAAAACGTCGATGGCCATTTCGCCTTCAGTGTCGATGAGCGCCACTTCGATGTTGCAGTGGTGCTGCGCAAAGGCCAGCACGATGGCGCGCAGCAGGCCCGGTGTGTCCTGCGCGATGACTTGCAGCAGCGTGCTGTGGCTTGAGGAGCCGTTGTCTAATTCAATTCTGGTTTTCACCGGGACCTTGACGTGGCCGCGCCGTCCGGAATGGCTCCGCGACTGAAGCAGCTTCTCGACCGAGACTTTCTTCGCCACTACGTCTCGAACGCATTCCAGAAAGCGATCTACTTCGGACGGATTAAGCGCCAGCGTCTGAAACGGGTCGGTGAACTGGAAGGTATCGACGATGAGTCCAGCTTCGTTGGAGAAAGCGTCAGCCTTCACGATGTTCATACCCCATGCGGAGAGCACGCCCGCCACATCGGCGAACAGATACGGCCGGTCGGGAGTGATAAGCGTGAGTTCGTTGAGCTGGCGTTGAGCGCGGAAGGCGATCTGAATGGGATTTTCGGCGAAATTCTCCGCCATTTTGAAGTGGTCGCGAATCTGATCGGGAAGCCGAGTCTGGAGATAGCGCTGCGGCAGCCCTTCAAGGAAGGCGCGCAGCGCCTCCTCATTGCCCGCGGCCTGGCCGGGAGCGCGGCTGGTGAGCAATGCGGTGATGCGGTTCAGCATGGCCGGATCGTTGCGGGAGTGATAGCGGGTCTCGTCCACGCTGCGGTCGAGGTAATTGGAAGTGCTGATGTAAAGCTGCCAGAGATTCTCGGCCTTCCACGGAGTCAGCGCCTCGGGCGAGACGGCTTTGATGTCGGCATAGGTCATCAGCGTCAGCATTTTGAGATGCTGCTGCGAATTGAGCTTCTCCGCGAAGGCGCGAATGGTCTCCGGTGCGAAAATATCGCGGCGCAACGCGGCGGACATATCCAGATGCGTGCGGATGAGCCGACGAATCAGGTCGCGCTCCTCGGAATCAAATTCAAGCCGCGCCAGAAGATTTTCCGACAGCTCAATGCTCTGCAGGGCGTGGTTGCCGGTGCGGCGCGCCTTGCCCGTGTCGTGCAGCAGAATGGCGAGCAGCAGCAGGCCGAGGCGGTCGATCTCTGGCAAAAGCGTCGCCAGGCGTTTCTCCCAGTCATGGTGCGGCTGGCGCAGCGCGTGGATGTTATCGATGACGAGGAAGGTGTGTTCATCGACCGTGTAGCGGTGGTAGGAATCGCGGATCACCAGCGAATCGATTCCGTGAAACTCGGGAACCAGCAACTCCAGAATGCCGAGCGCGTGCATGGTCCGAAGCGCGTGGGCCGCATAGGGGCCAAGCAGGACTTCGCGCAGGTTGTTCCACAGATACGGCCCTTCGGGCATCTGCACGGCCAGTACCGGCAGGTTGTCCACAATGCGGTCTTCGGCTTCCTGCGTGAGCTTGTAGCCGTGGTTGGCGATGACTCCGAAGATGCGCAGAATGGCGTCGCCGTCGATTCCCTCCGCGTTGGGGGCGAGGTCGAGGCGGTCGTGCTCCAGAAAGAAATCCGTGCCGGGAATATGGGTGCGCTTGCGGCGGAACTGCTTATAGAACGAGCGGCGTGGCGGCGGAAGCGCGTCAAGCAGCGACGTTGCGCGGCGGAAGATGGTGCGCGCCTGCCGGTAGTAGGTCCGCATCCAGTAGGCGGGGTCGGCTGAACCGCGTGTTTCCAGTCCAATGCTGTGCGCGGCGGCTTCGTCCTGCGCCTGCCAGTCCAGCGTATTGTTGTCGCGGTTGTAGCGGAAGTGGAGGAAGCATCGCGCCGCAGCAAGGAAATCGAATGCGTATTCGCGGTCGCTGTGGGTCCCGTAAAGGGAATTGCCCGCCGGCTTGGGCCAGGTCTTGGTGTCATGCAGCGAGGTGAGCAGGGCGAGCCATTGCGCGACATGATAATCGCGGAGCCCGCCCGGGCAGTCTTTGATGTTGGGCTCCAGATGAAAAATCGTGTTGCCGAATTTCGCGTGTCGCGCGCGCGCAATCTCAGCCAGGTTCTGCACAATGGTGTCCCAGTCGCGCAACGCGAGCGCCGGCAGCAGATCGTTCTCAAGTCGGCGATACAGCCCCAGGTCACCGGCCAGATAACGGCGGTCGAGCAGCGAAATAGTGAACTCAAGATTATCCGGATTGACCTTGTCGCATTCCTTGAAGGTGCGGGTGACGGGGCTGGCGCGCAGGCCGGTGTCCCACATGGCTTGGGTCACGGAGCGCAGAATCTGGTGGAAGTCGCGCTCGACCGACTCATTGCCGCAGAGATAGAGCACGTCCACATCCGAGCAGGGAAACAGTTCGCGCCGTCCAAATCCGCCCGTGGCCACCAGCGCGATATTGGCGCGCGCCTGCTCTCCGGCCATGCTGGCCCATATCTTGCGGACGATGTTGTCCACAATGGACGCGCGGCGGCGAATCGCAGCGGAGCCGTCTCCATTGCGCTCGAAGGTCTGGCGCAGGTCGGCGCTCTCCCGTTCATACAGGTCGCGGAACTGCGTCTGGCTGGTGGAAAGCGCACTCATCGGCGGATCAACATCAACTTTGGATTAGGACTCTATTATCGCTGTTTCCGAGGAATATCGGAAAAAAGCGATTGGGTCGTGCGACAGGGCAGTGGGTCGGTTGTTACATTGGTCTGATTATCAAATAACCCTGACATTGGACCAACGCTGTTGCTGTGTAGAACGCCGAATGTTGCTTTCAATCGTTCACCACGGCTATCGATGAGAAAACGTTGTCCGGTCAGGAGAGGGAGTTTCGATGGAGAAGGATGGATTGCACGCACATGAGGGAGAGGGCGCGGGACCTCACAGCTTTGGGCGCAGGAGCTTTCTAAAAGGCCTGACCGTGCAGGCTCTCGCCATGGCTCCGGCCACAGCTTTGCTTGGACAAGTGGCGCAAAAGCCGCAGCAGCCGTCGGCGCAGCCTCAGCGGCGGCGCACTCCGGTGGAAGCCAGCGAGCTTCGCGGCATCGCCGGCAGGGGCAAGAAGAAGTTTGTGGGCATCCAGATCGGCGCCCGCTCGTTCGTGGACGAGGGCGTGGACAAGTGCCTCGATACGCTGAGCGACAAGGGCGGAGTCAACGCGCTCATGGCCACCGTCTTCACCTACGGGACCGGTCTCGCCGGACGCCAGGTGCATGGCGAACCACTCCCCGATCATGGCGTGCAGAGCTACGACAGGGTTGTCGGCGGCAGCTACACAAAAGTGCATCCCGAGTTTTACAGCGAATCGACCATTAAGGACATCCGCGCGCCCGAGTTGGGCGATTTTGACATTCTGGCCGACGTGATCCCCAGCGCCAAAGCAAAAGACATGCAGGTGTACGCGCTGTTTGAAGAGGCTTACAACCCCCGGCTGATGCCGAATTTCGAGACGGTCTGCGAGGTAGACGTTTACGGGCGGCTCGGTCGCGACACCTGCTTCAATAATCCAAACGCCCGCGCCTTCCTCATGTCCATGGTCTCCGACTGGATGACCAACAACGATCTGGACGGCCTCATGTGGGAGTCCGAACGACAGGGCCCTCTGGACAACGCAATCCGCGCGCACTTCGGATCGCCGCGCAGGGCTTCCATCAATTGCTTCTGCCAGTACTGCGTGAGCAAGGGGCGCGATCAGGGAATCGATTCCGAGCGCGCGCGCAAGGGTTACATGGAACTGGATCAGTGGGTGACCAGGACGCTGAGCGGCCCCCGCACCCCGGACGGCGCCTTCGTCACTTTCTGGCGCCTGTTGCTTGAGTATCCGGAAATCATGGCATGGCAGCGCTTCTGGAACCGAAGCCAGGAGGAGATGTACGGCATCATCTACGGCACCGCCAAATCCATCAAGCCGAGGGCGCAGGTTGGCTGGCACATCATGCACCTCATTACCATGAGCCCGTTCTACAGCGCCGACGTAAGCTATGCGCGGCTCATGCACGTCTCTGACTTCATCAAGCCTTCCACCTACAACAACTGCGGAGGTCCGCGGCTGGCGCGGTACATTCGCAATGTTCAGTCAACCGTCTTTCGCGACATGACACCCGATCAGGTGCTGCAAATGCATTACGACATGATGTGCCTGAGCAATGAGCCGACCCTCGCGCAACTTCCCACCGCCGGCCTTTCCGGCGCATCGGTAGGAGTGGAGACCCGGAAGGCGCTCGCGGATGTGGACAGCCAGATTCCCATCTATCCCGGTATCGACATTGATGTTCCCACGGGCCTGAACGAGAAGCGCACGCGGCCATCCGATGTGAAGGCCGCGACTCTTGCCGCGCTTGAGGCTGGCGCGCAGGGTGTCGTGCTCTCGCGGAAATATGCTGAGATGAAGCTGACCAATATGGAAGGCGCCAGGGATGCCCTTCGGGAATTCGGCGCACTATAGAGGACGGGCTGGGTCTCCGGCGTGCCTGAATGCGGAGACCCTACGCCTTTATTGCCGAATCAGAGCGCGGAGCCGCCGCGCTCGTCGTTGCGAATGCGGATGGCGTCGTCGATCTTCGAGAGAAAGATTTTCCCGTCGCCGATTTTGCCGGTGCGCGCGCTGGCCAGGATGGCCTGCACGGCCTTCTCCGCCAGATCGTCGGAGACGACCATCTCCAGCTTGACCTTGGGAAGAAGATCAACCGTGTATTCGCGTCCGCGGTAGAACTCGGTGTGACCCTTCTGGCGGCCATGGCCGCGGGCTTCAAGAATGGTCATGCCTTCAATGCCGACTTCAAGGAGCGCGTCCTTGACGGCATCGAGCTTCGATGGCTGAATGATTGCTTCAATCTTCTGCATAGATCAGATATCCCGGAACAAGCAAGATTATCAGAGTACAGGGGTCAGGTTACAGGGAGCACAGTCCTGGTATTCGCGCCTTGGAACCCGAATTGAAAACTGGCCGTGGTTGTTCCTTTTCAGGAGACGAAATCGTAACCCTCCTCGCCGTGCTGGGTCACGTCAAGACCTTCAATTTCGTGTTCGCGGGCCACGCGGAGTCCCACGACCATATCGACGAACTTGAGCAGGATGAGCGTCCCGACCACCGAAACTCCCCAGGCGAGGGCGACGCCGGCGAACTGGTTGAGAAGCTGGTGCCAGTTGCCGTCGATGACCCCCGAAGGAAGCACCGCCCCGGTTTTCACGTCCTTGAAGATGGGATTTACCGCGCTGGAAGCGAAGATTCCGGTCAGGATTGCCCCCAGCGTGCCGCCCGCTCCGTGGACCCCGAAGGCGTCGAGCGAGTCGTCGTATCCGAACCAGGACTTGACCTTCACGACCATGAAGTAGCAGAAGACCCCGGCGATGGCTCCGATCACCAGCGCGGACATTGGCTCGACGAACCCGGCGGCGGGAGTGATGGCGACGAGTCCCGCGACGGCCCCTGAAATTACGCCCAAGGCGGAAGGCTTGCCGCGATGGAGCCACTCAGCGGCGGCCCAGGTGAGCGCGGCGGCGGCGGCCCCAAACTGAGTATTGACGAAGGCGCTGGTGGCCAGGCCCCCCGCGCCGAGCGCGCTGCCGGCGTTAAAGCCGAACCATCCGAACCAGAGCAGGCAGGCCCCTATAAAGCTGAGAACGACCGAGTGCGGCGGCATCGCTTCTCGGGGATATCCCACGCGCTTGCCGAGGTATAGGGCGCAAACCAGGGCGGAGACTCCAGATGTGATGAGGACGACAGTTCCGCCAGCAAAGTCGAGGCAGGGGAATGCTCCGCCTAGGGAGGCGCTGAGAAAGCCTCCCTTGCCCCAGACCATGTGGGCCATGGGCGTGTAGACGATGATTGACCAAAGAGTCAGGAACAGGGCCATCGCGCTGAACTTCATGCGCTCGGCGAAGGCCCCCACGATGAGCGCCGGAGTGATGATGGCGAACATCAACTGGTAAATCATGAATGTCTGGAGCGGGATAGTGGCCGAGTAGTCCGGATCGGGGGCCAATCCCACGCCGCGCAGGAACAGGTGGTGGAGACCGCCGAAAAACGCCGTTCCTGAGTCAAACGCGAGGCTGTAGGTCAGTACCGCCCACAGCACCGTAATGATCGACATCATGGCGATGCACTGCATCAGGATCGACAGCACATTTTTGCGGCGGACAAGTCCTCCGTAAAACAGCGCCAGCCCCGGGCCGGTCATCAGCAGGACCATGGCGGCGCTGGCCAGCATCCAGGAGTTGTCCGCTGAGGACTGTGCCTGGGCCACCTGCGCCTCAAGATGCGCAATCTCAGTGGATGTTGCGGCGGGCGCGGCGGTCTGCGCGAAACACGCTCCGGCGGGGAGAAGCATGAAGATAAGCAGGCACTTCGCAATGCGAGAACTCATTTACACCTCAAAAAGCGATGTGGGGTAAGGGCGACTGCAAGCGAAACGAAAGCAGCGTCGCTTGATTTACAGCGTAGCGGCGGCGGCGGGCGAGTCCGCCCGGTATTAAGAAAAATGATGTGCGGGATTTTTCCTGCTTATCGAAAGAGCATTCGCCTGGGTTCGTCCGCCGAAGTCATGGTCGAACCGCGATATAGTAAAGATATGAGCGGAACAGCGCAGGACAGGTATTTGTTTGGGGCGCTCCAGAGCAGCGCGAAGAATCAGCAAAAGGTAAGTGAAGTTAATTACGGCTATGACCAGCCGGACGGCATTTTTCTTACTTCGCTGGATTCGGCCATCAACTGGGTCCGTAAGAACTCGATCTGGCCCATGACTTTCGGCCTGGCCTGCTGCGCCATTGAAATGATGTCCATGGGCGCGTCGCGGTTTGATGTGGCCCGTTTCGGGGCCGAGGTTTTCCGGCCTTCGCCGCGTCAGTCGGACCTGATGGTCATCGCGGGCCGGGTCTCCCGCAAGATGGCGCCTGTCATCCGCCGTCTCTATGACCAGATGCCGGAGCCGAAATGGGTCATCTCCATGGGTGCCTGCGCGACGTCGGGCGGGGTGTTTCAAAATTACGCACTTTTGCAGGGGGTCAATCAGATCATCCCCGTGGACGTATATGTGCCGGGATGCCCCCCTCGCCCGGAGCAGCTTATCTATGCCATTACGCTTCTACAGGAGAAGATCCAGCATGAAAAGGGCAGTCTCAAAAAGGTGCTGAATCTCCAGTAAGCTTCTGAATTCATTGGGCGGCAACGATTTTTCCCGCCGGGTTCGGCTTCCTTTTGCCGGCAAGCTCGGTCTAAGGGATGGCTCCTTCAGAAAATAACCGGCCATGTTCGTAATGTCAGTGTTATTATTTCGGTCAACTCATTGAAGAATTTACACTCTACGTGTGTAAACTGTGCTAGCTTGAAGATTGTGGTCTTCGGGCGCGGTCTGCCCATGCGGTATTACGGGCTTACTTTTCCATAAGCTGTAAGTTACTTTTGTACGACTTCCCAAAGGTTGCGGAGGATATGCGCATGCATTCTCGTTTGTTCAATTCTTTCCACCGGATTCTGCTGGCTGGATGTGTCCTGGGGCTGGGCGCATCACTCATGTATGGGCAGAATTCCACGACTTTACCTAACGCGCCTGGATCGACTCTCTCCCGCGTCGACATTTTTGCCGGATATTCCTATGCCTCCCCCAAGGGGACAGTGAATACTCCTATGCCAGACGGTAGCTTCTTCGCCCAAAAGCCGTCCGCGGTGGATGCCGGAGTGCTTGCGAGCGGCGCTTACTACTTCAACCGCCACGTGGGCGCTCAACTCGAATATGGCAATCACCGGGAAGGCAAGAACGACGGTTTCCAGACCATCCAGGCCGGTATCATTTTCCGGTTCCCATTTGAACAGGATTCGATCACTCCGTTCGTGCATGGATTGGCTGGCGCGGTCCAGTTTGGTGGCCCAAACGCCGAACCGGTCTCCTATCACAAATACACCTGGGGCCCGGCCCTGACGGCCGGCGGCGGTCTTGATTACGACACGCCATGGTTCAATCACCACCTCGGCATCCGGCTCTTCCAGGCTGATTATGAATACTTCCATGTGAACTTCGGCCCGCAGTTCATCACCGGCGGCCGCCTCAATGCGGGAGTGGCGCGGTTGAGCACCGGCCTGGTCTTCAAGATCGGCAATCTTGTGCCTCCGCCTCCTGTCACCTATGCCTGCTCGGCGAACCCGGCTTCGGTCTATCCGGGCGAGCCAGTCACCATTACCGGGACCGCGACCAACCTGGATCCCAAGAAGCAGGTCCTGTATAGCTGGTCCGGCGAGGGCGCCAGCGGCACCAACTCCACCACGACCATCGAGACGGGCAATCTGGCTCCGGGCAGCTACAAAGTGAGCGGCCATGTGACCGAAGGCAAGAAGGTCGGCCAGTCGGCGGATTGCACGGCGGAGTTCACTGTCAAGCAATATGAGCCTCCGACGGTAAGCTGCTCGGCAAACCCGACGCAGGTGAATCCGGGCGACAGCTCGACGATCACCGCCACCGGCGTCAGCCCGCAGAACCGGCCCCTGACCTATAGCTATCAGGCCTCGGCCGGCTCCATCAACGGGACCGGAAACACGGCCACGCTCTCGACGACAGGCGCTCCGGCGGGTTCCATCACTGTGACCTGCAATGTGTCTGACGACAAGGGCCAGACGGCGTCTTCCACCACGACGGTCGATGTGCAGGCGCCTCCGCCTCCGCCGGCGCCGAAGGTGCAGACGCTGTGCTCCATCCAGTTCAACCACGACAAGCGGCGTCCTACCCGCGTTGACAATGACGCGAAGGGCTGCCTCGATGACGTGGCGCTGAATCTGCAGCGTTCTTCCGACGCGACCCTGGTTGTGGTGGGCAACAGTGCTCCGGTGCCTGAAGCCCGCGGCCGCCACCGCCGTCACCAGATGTCCGCTGAGGAGATGGCCGCGCAACGGGCTGTCAACACCAAGAACTACCTCGTAACCGAGAAGGGCATTGATGCCAGCCGCATCTCGGTGCGGACGGATAACTCCGGTCAGAATGAGGTGCAGAACTACCTTGTTCCCTCCGGGGCCAACTTCGACAATGATGTTCAAGGCACCACGCCGGTGAACGAGAGCACGGTGAAGGCGCAGCCCAGAAGCCGTCGCGCCGCTCGCCATCACCGCCGCCGGTAGTCGCTTTACCGGTTGCAATTCCGAAAGGCCGTCCGGCATCCCCGGGCGGCCTTTTTTGTTGCCTGCCCCCGCTGTCGGTATCCCGGTCCGGGAACCCGCCTCGCTAATGGAAAAGGAGTAACGAGGGGCTTATCATCGGCATATGTGGCCTGTTGCTTGCTTTGAGGATGCCATGAACCGAAAAGCGTTGCTCCCCCTCCTCCTGGGTTTCGCCACCCTCGTGATGCTCTTTCCGGCTCTGGCCGGGGCTGCACCTTACCGATGGACCGCCGTGGGGCCTGAAGGTGGCGATGCCCGCGCATTCGCCTCCAGTTCCGCCGACCCTAATCATATTTACATGGGCACGGCCAATAGCTGGATTTATCAGTCCACCGACGACGGCGCAAGCTGGTCGCGTCTGGCCCAACTCGGCAAGGTTGACGACCTGGTGATTGACAATCTTATGGTTGATGAGGCCGACCCAAAGACGCTGTACGCCGGCGTCTGGCGACTGGACCAACCGGATGGCGGCGTTTACATCAGCCACGACGGCGGGCATTCATGGATATCGAGCCCGGGCATTCAGGGCAAGTCCGTGCGCGCGCTGGCGCAGGCCCCGTCGAATTCGAAGATTCTTGTTGCCGGAGCCATCGAAGGCGTCTTCCGCTCCGAGGACGGCGGTCTGCACTGGCGGCAGATCAGCCCTCAGGGCAGCGGCGAAATTCGCAAAGTCGAGTCCATTGCGATTGACCCCACCGACCCGCGCATTGTTTACGCGGGGACCTGGCATCTGCCCTGGAAGACCGCCGATGGCGGCGCGACCTGGCACAACATCAAGCAAGGTCTCATCGATGATTCGGACGTTTTCTCCATCCTGCTCGATCCTAAGTTCCCGAGCACTGTTTACCTGAGCGCCTGCTCCGGCATTTACAAGAGCCAGACCGGCGGCGAGCTCTTCCGCAAGGTGCAGGGCATTCCCTCCACGGCGCGGCGCACTCGCGTGCTCATGCAGGACCCAGCAAACCTCCAAATTGTCTACGCCGGAACAACCGAGGGCCTTTACAAAACCGAGGATGGCGGGACCCGATGGGTGCGCATGACCAGCCCCAATCTCATCATCAACGACATTTACGTTGATCCGCACAATTCCCGCCGCGTGCTGCTGGCAACCGACCGCAGCGGCGTGCTGGCCAGCAACGACGCCGGAGCAAACTTCGTTTCCTCCAACCGCGGCATTTCGCAGCGCCAGGTCATGGCTCTGCTCGCCGACAGCAGGCATCCAGACACGATGTATGCCGGGGTCGTCAACGATAAGATCTATGGTGGCGTCTTCGTAACCCACGACGGCGGCCTGAACTGGAACCAGCGCAGCGCCGGGCTCGACGGACATGATGTCTTCAGCCTGGGTGAATCCGCCGATGGCGAAATCTTCGCCGGCACCAATCGCGGCTTGTACCGCCTGAGCGGCACGAGCTGGCAGCCGGAAAACCATGTAGTGAATGAGCGCACCCGGACCGTCTATGTAAAGCGGCATGGCAAGCGCGTGAAGCACACGATTGTGGAGGGCGTCCGCAGATCGACCATCAATTCCCGCGTGAACGATCTTTCGCTGGATGGCCCCGTGTGGTTCGCCGCAACGTCAGACGGCGTCTACCGCAGCACCAACCAGGGAAGGACCTGGATGGGGCCGTCTCCGGACGAGTCCGGCTATCGCTTTGTGGATGCGCACGACGGCGTGGTTTTCGCAGCCAGTCGGCTAAACCTTCGCCTGTCTGAAGACCACGGAGAGCATTGGAAGCCGGTGGCGCTGCCCGCTGGCCTTAGCTCCGTCGAGGCACTGGCGGCCACGCCGGCCGGGATCCTCTGGGTAGGAGGACGGCAGGGCGCTTTCTACAGCGATGACCACGGGCAAACCTGGCATGCCTTGGCCAACCTGCCGGTGCGCGACATCGACAACATCGATTACGACCCGGCGTTGGGCAAGGTTATCCTTGCGTCCCGCGACTCCAAAATTATCTTCGCGATCAACTCCGATAACAAATCGTGGCACTGGTGGAACACCGGCTGGAAGGTGCGCATGGTCCACTCGATGAACGGACGTTTGATGGCCGCGTCGCTCTATGACGGGGTGGTCATGCAGCCAAAGCCGGAGCATGTCGCCATCTCGGAGCAAGCGCGTCGATAATCAGCCTCACATCCGGCCGGCGGCGCGCGAGGATCTGGACGACCTCTTCGCGCTGGATCAGGCGTGCTTCCGGCCGGGTATTGCATATTCCAAAACCGAACTGCGGTACTTCCTCTTTCATCCGCGCTCTGTCTCCATGGTCGCGGAGGACGAGAGCGGCATAGCCGGCTTTGCCATTGTGGAGTTTCTCCTTGAGGAAGGCCGCCGTATCGGCCATATCATCACCATTGACGTGCCCGCCGCGCGCCGCCGGTATGGCATCGGGAGGCTGCTGATGGAATCGCTGCTCAACTC
>DASTXK010000272.1:0-6578 GCA_035765555.1 Acidobacteriaceae bacterium | reverse complement strand
CCTCCCGACCCGCGCCGAAGCCCGGCATACCAAGCAGTATACCCTTTATAAACAGCCGCATATAAGGATGAAGAAGCAGGGCGGCGGAAACGGCAAACGGCCCGATCTGTGATATTTCATCGGAAGCTATGAAATATCATAGGCTTGCTCTCCAGCCCTTTTGCCGGATTTACCGGGCAGCCTATCAGCGGCTGAGCAAGACGCTCTCGTTCTGCTCCTTGGTTCCATGCTCCTGGGCGTCGCGCTTGTTCTCGGGGCGCGTGGCCCAGAGGATCGCAACAAGGAAGATCACAAAAAAGCTGCCAATTGAGATAAAAGCCACCGCACGCCTCCTGTTTTCTGACGCCAACAGGATACCGCAATCGGGGAGAGTCGGGCACCGGCATTTGATGTGAAAGAATCGAAGTGTCCCCATGAGCATCCGAACGCTGAGTAGCCGCGAGGTTTACCGGAATCCCTGGCTCCGCCTGAGGGAAGACCAGATTGAGCGCAGCAATGGAAACAAAGGCATTTACGGCGTGGTTGAGAAGGACGACTGCGCGGTGGTTCTGCCCATCGAGGGCGACCGGATTTATCTGGTGGAGCAGTTCAGATACACCATTGGTTGCCGCGCGCTGGAGGTGCCGCAGGGCGGCTGGGAGCGTCCCGATGTTGATCCCGAGGAGTTGGCCAGGGGCGAGTTGCGCGAGGAGACGGGCCTGGTGGCGGCTTCAAT
Source organism: Acidobacteriaceae bacterium (assembly GCA_035765555.1). Classification (GTDB taxonomy): domain Bacteria; phylum Acidobacteriota; class Terriglobia; order Terriglobales; family Acidobacteriaceae; genus Silvibacterium. The sequence goes on along the minus strand of DASTXK010000272.1, from coordinate 5,863 downwards.
GACGCACCTGGGGACCATGTGGGTGGCCTACGGCTTTGCGAACCAGAAGCAGCACGTGTTTCTGGCGACGGGGCTGACGCAGGCCGGGACCGATCCCGATCCGGAGGAACACGACCTGGTGCTGAAGTCGGCCTCTATTGCGGAGTTTGAGCAGATGCTGCTGGATGGCACGATTCAGGACGCCTGCACGCTGGGAGCGTGGGGCCTGTATAAGCTTTGGCGGGAGCGCGGGGAGAAGTCCACTGCGATTTCAAGCTGAATTGTCCGCAGGCATTCTCACAGTTCAATGACAATCGGGTGACATCCGCGAGTCGCCCCTGCCCTTCTAATCTCAACATGCGTAATTCTCTCTGGGCTGGAATCCGATGACGGGCTCCTACATCAACCGCATTGCGACTGCCGTTCCTGAGCACGATGTTCACCGCGCCTTTGTGGAGTTCGCGGCGGGGATGCTGAGCGAGGAACGGGCGCGGGCGGTGTTTCTGCGCATGGCTGAGAAGTCGGAGATCGAGCACCGCTTCTCTCCTCTTCAGGTAAGCAAGCCCACAGCGGCCAATGCGGCGGACGCGCATGAGGTCTATCAGCCGGGCAGCTTTCCCTCTACCGCGGAGCGGATGAAGCTGTTTGAGCGCTTCGCTCCGGCTCTGGCCGCGACGGCGCTGGACAGGCTGGCGCTAACGCCAAGCGAGCGCGACCGGATCCGGCACGTGATTGTGACGTGCTGCACGGGAATGTACGCTCCGGGGCTGGACTTCGCGATCATCGACCACCTGGGGCTTTCGCCTTCGGCGGAGCGGACGATGATCGGCTTCATGGGCTGCTATGCGGCCATCAATGGGCTGAAGCAGGCGCGCCACATTGTGCGCTCGGAGCCGGGCGAAAGTGTTCTGCTGGTGGATTTGGAGCTTTGCACGCTGCACCTGCACGAGACGCAGGACCTGAGCGAGGTGCTGTCGTTCCTGATCTTTGGAGATGGCTGCGCGGCCAGCCTTATCAGCAGCGATCCGGTGGGATTGGAGATTGACGACTTTCGCGCGATTCAGGTTGCAGGCACGCGCGAGCTGATTACGTGGCGGATCGGCGACTTGGGTTTTGACATGATGCTGTCGGGGCGTGTTCCACGCGCGATTGCAGGCGCATTGCGCGCGGAGGTAAAGAGCTTTTCCAATGGAAACTCCGTTGATTTGTGGGCCGTGCATCCCGGTGGGCGCACGGTGCTGGACGCGGTGGAGGAAGGACTGGAGCTTTGTCCGGAAATGCTTTGCGCGTCGCGTGGGGTGCTGGCGCGATACGGAAACATGTCGTCGGCGACGGTGATGTTCGTGATGCGCGAGCTGATGAAGACGGCCCGGAGCGGGCAGGCGGGGTGCGCCATGTCCTTTGGGCCGGGGCTTACGGCGGAGACGATGCGCTTCCATGCGGTCTGATGGCCTGAATTTTTCGCGTCGCGCACACCTGACAGAACTCATGGACGGGCCGTGCAGCTACGAGGAATTTCGCGACTGCCTTCGCGATCTGGAAGAAGTGAACCGGATGACCCGCGCATACCGTCCTACGCTGCAATGGCTGGAGCGGTTCGCGGGGAGCGCGGGGGAGCCACGTCACATAGTGGATGTGGGCTGCGGAGGCGGCGACATGCTGCGGAGAATCGAGGCGTGGGCGCGGCGGCGCGGGGTGGCTGTGCGGCTGACGGGGATTGATCTGAATCCGTATGCGGCGCGAGCGGCGCGGGAGTTTTCGCCACCTGGAAGTTCGATTGAGTGGGTCACGGGAGACGCCTTCTCGTATCAGCCATCGTCGCCGGTGAGTATCGTGGTCAGTTCCCTGTTCACGCATCACCTGACGGACGGCGCGATCGTGGACTTCCTGATGTGGATGGAAAAGACGGCGCGGCGCGGCTGGTTCATCAATGACCTGCACCGGATGCGAACGCCGTACTACGGATTCAAGGCACTGGCGTGGGTGATGAACTGGCACCGTTTTGTGCGGCATGATGGGCCGGTGTCGATCCGCAGAAGCTTTTTGCGCGCGGACTGGGAGGACTATTGCGCCGCGGCGGGTTTGCCCGCCGGGGATGTGGCGATTGAGGAAGTCCGTCCGGCGCGGCTGTGTGTTGCGAGAAGCAAGCCACAAACGGAGGAGCCGTGAGCAGCGACCTCGACGCCTTGATTCTCGGCGGAGGCCCGGCGGGGGCGGCGTTGGGGATGCTGTTGGCGCGGGCCGGACGCAGGGTCACGATTCTTGAAAAGACCTATGCCGCGCACGACAAGGTGTGCGGCGAGTTTCTGAGCCACGAGGCTGTCCGGTATTTGCGGGCGCTGGGAGTCGAACCCACCACGCTGGGCGCCAGGCCGGTCAGCTATGTGCGGCTTGCCGGACGCGCATTGCTCGGCCAATGCGCGCTTCCCTTTACAGGAATTTCGCTGACGCGCCGGGTTTTGGATGAAGTGCTTTTGACGCGCGCGCGGGAAGCGGGCGCGCATGTGGAGCGAGGGACATGCGTGGAGGCACTCGAAGCCACGCATGAATGCTGGGTTGCGCGGCTGGCAAGCGGCGAGACTCGGCGCGCGACAGCGGCGTTTCTAGCGACGGGAAAACACGACCTGCGCGGATGGAAAAGACCGCCGGGAAGACAAAACGGCCTGGTCGCATTCAAGATGTATTTTCAATTGGCGCGCGAGGATAATGCGCTGGCGAAGCGGGTGGAACTGGTTCTCTTCCCCGGCGGCTATGCCGGACTGCTCTTTCTGCCGGGCGGCGTGATGAACCTTTGCCTGCTGGTGAAGCGGGCGACACTCCAGAGTCTCGGCGGACGGTGGGCGAACGTTCTGGACCATATTCAATCCTGCTCGCCCTACTTCGCGCGATACCTGTGCGGGGCTACGCCATTGCTGGAGAAGCCGCTGGCATTGTCGTCGATTCCCTACGGCTATTTGCGGCGCGACGCGCGGGACGGGTTATGGAGACTCGGCGATCAGGCGGCGGTGATTCCGTCGTTTTCCGGAGACGGCATTTCGATCGCGCTGCACAGCGCGCATCTGGCGGCGGAGCATTTTCTTGCGGGCAGCAGCGCGGACGAGTACCAGCGGAATCTGCACGCACAGTTGAGAGGGCCGGTGAAGGCGGCCACGGTTGTCGCGCAATTGATGGTTGCCGCGCCAAGTCTGGCGAGCGGAGTGCGCCTGTGGCCGAGGGCGCTGGCGGTGATTACACGCCGGACGCGGATACCTCAGGCGGCGCTGGTTGCGGCGTTCCTGTAAAGCAGATTCAGCTACAGGCCGCGATAGGTTCCGCCATCCACCAGAATGGTCTGGCCGGTAATGTAGGAGGCGCGCTCGGAAGCGAGCCAGACAATGGCGTCGGCAACCTCTTCTGGACGGGCCAGCCGGCGCAGTGGAATATCTTTGGCAAGGTTCGCCTCGTATTCCGCAGCCGTAATGCCGCGCGCTTTGGCGTTCGCTTCGGCCAGATCGCGGATGCGCTCGGTGGCCGTGTATCCAGGTCCTACATTGTTCACCGTGATGTTGTCCGGCCCATATTGAGTGGCCAGCGAGCGCACCAGCCCGAGCACGCCGGCTCGGACTGAGTTGGAAAGGATCAGCTCGGGCACGGGCTGCTTGACGGAGACAGAGGTGAGGGTGATGAGCCGTCCCCAGCGCCGCTCGCGCATTCGGGGCAGCACCGCGTGGGCGAACGAGACGATGCTGCGCAGGTTCAGTTGCCAGGCGCGGTCCCACTCGTCCATGGTGGTTTCCGCAAACGGCTTGGCGGGAGGGCCTCCCGCGTTGGTAACGCAAACGTCGATGCGTCCGAAACGCTGATGAACGGCGTTGGCGAAGACGCGCACCCGCGCATCGTCGCTTACGTCGAAGGCTTCCGTGTGAACCTCGACGCCGTGCTGCTGGCGGATCTGGTCGGCGGTTTCGTCGAGAGCTTCCGCACTGCGCGCGCACAGGGCCAGATGCGCGCCCTCGGCGGCGAGAGCGAAGGCGGCGGCGCGGCCGATTCCCTTGCTGGATGCGGCGACGATGGCAACGCGATTTTTCAGTCCTGTATTCATGTCTATTTCTGGCCTCGAAGGTATTGGTCGGTGCCCTGGAGCCAGTCGGCGCGCGGCGGGGTGAAGATGTCCAGGTCAATGGTGTCTTCGAGGGCCTCGGCGCTGTGCGGCACGTGCGACGGGATGACGAGGACCTCGCCCGCGCGCACGATGATTTCGCGGCCCTGAATCTGGAACTTCAATGCTCCTTCGAGGACGTAGGCTATCTGCTCATTCTCGTGGCTGTGCAGGGGCACAATGCAGCCCTTACGGAGGACGATTCGAGCAAGCATGGTCCGCTCGCCGGTAATGAGCTGGCGGTCGAAGAGCGGATTTACGGATTCAACCGGATGGTCCTTCAGGCGAATGTACTGGAGGGCCGGAGCTCCGGCTATGGGTTCGGTTGTGCTCATGTATCCTCTTGGCTTTGCGTATCGAAGGGGGATGCTTCCCCCTTCGATACTACGCTCCGGGCAATCGAGGATACTGGAGGCCTTACCAGCGGTATATGGTCATGTTGTCGACATACACGGTGGCCGTGCCTGATGTTCCCAGCCCATCCACCTGGAAGTTCGTCAACAAAGTGCCGAGCCGCCATCCAAGCGCAAAGGCCGAGGGCACCGTGGCATTCAGGTCCTGCTCCGTGCCATCCAGCCAGACGGACTTATAGGTCACGTTTCCGGCGTTATCGCGCGAATACGCTATCTGAACATGATGCCAGACGTTTGTCGTCCATTTGCGCGGATTGCATGGCGCCGTCTTGACATGGACCCAAGCGCTCTTCGGCTGGGTGGGCGTTCCGTTGTTCACTGTGTAGTCCCAGGTGCCGGACCATCCGTCACACTGGACCCCATAGATCACGGTCTGGCCGTTGCTCATGACCTGGTTCATGTCCATTTCAAGATTGGCGATGTTCGCGGATGAGCCGTCCAGATAGACCCAGGTGTCATAAAGGAAGTTGGTCGAGACCGTGTCCGCTCCGAACGAGACCCAATAACGCTCTCCTCCGTTGTTTACATAGGTGGTCACAAACTTCCGGGCCGAGCCGCTGAGGGAGGGCGAAGAAGTCAGGCTCATCACGCCGGTGGAGGTGGAAGTGCTGGTCCCGGTGCCTGTGTCGTAGACGCCATTCCAGTTACTCAGAAGCTGCATGTTGATAACCGCCAGGGCCTGAGCAGGGGCAACGGCTCCGGTGGAGGAGGTGGTGGTTCCGCTGCCGGAAGTGGTTGTGCCGGTGCCGGAGGTTGTCGTGCCGGTGCCGGAAGTGGTTGTGCCGGTGCCGGAGGTTGTGGTTCCGCTGCTGGAAGTGCTGGTCCCACTGTCGGACGTGCCGGTTCCGGAGGTCGTGGTGCCGCTGCTGGAAGTGCTGGTTCCGCTATCTGACGTACTGGTTCCTGAGCTGGACGTGCTGGTTCCGCCGGAAGTACTGGTCGTGCCTGAGCCGGAAGTGCTGGAGCCACTGCCGGAGTTGGTGGTTCCGCTACTTTGGTTAGTGTTGTTCGCGCCCGAACTACCGGAGTTACCATTTGCGGCGCTTGTGGAGGTAACAGCCGTAGTAATGGGAGATGCGGCGCTTCCGCATCCGGAGAGGTAAATGGGAAGGGTGACTGCGATTAGATTGGTTAGTACAAAGACAAGGGTGTTCTTTCTAAGGGGGTTCACTTCATGCTACCTAGCTGGACGTTCGCGCTTCGAGAGCGGCCAACTCATGGCTAGAACATCGTGGGACAGCTTACTGCTTACGTCCATCAGGCACACTACGAGCGTCGCGACAAAAGTCACGGGGCCGTGGCCGTGCGGGAGTCGGCGTGAATGTGTAAGAAC
>DASTXK010000271.1:0-6039 GCA_035765555.1 Acidobacteriaceae bacterium | reverse complement strand
CTGCAGCGCGCCCGCAATTTCCTGGTAGAGGCCCGGCAGCGTCTCAAACAGCGAGACATCATAGTAGTCCAGCCCCATCTTCACTTCATCGAGCACCTGCGGCCTGCTGCTTCGCACCTCGTCTGTCTGCCACAGCGCCGTGATCTCCGCCTCCAGCGCATCCTGCAAGGCGCACAATTCTTCCTCGGGAACAGGAATCCGGTCCAGCCGCTCCAGCAACTCGCCAATGCGCCGCCGCTTGGTCAGCACCGACCGCCGCGCAACCTCTGTCGGATGCGCCGTGAACACCGGGACGATATAAATCTTCCGCAGCCAGCCCAGCGCTTCCTCGGCGGAAATCCCCGCCTTCCGCATTGCCGCCAGCGTCCCGCGCAGCGTGCCGCGCAGCGCGCCGGACGACCCCAGCGACGCCCCCGGTAGTGAAGCGCTTTCAAGCGAGGTGCCCTGCGCCGATTTTTCTTCGCGTATCTGCGCCGAGAGCCGCCGCCGCTTGCGGTGGTTCGTCTCCGCCAGATTAATCAGCTCAAAATAGAAGGCGAACGCACGGCTCAACTGGTACGCCTGCTCCACCGGAAGCGCGTTCACGCGCTTCACCGCCGACCGCAGCAGATCATCGGCGACCTTCGTCTCGCCCTTTGCCTGGGCCTCCCGCCGCCGGATCGCGCCTTGCCGCAGCGCCTCGACCGCCTCGTACACATCGTTGCCGGCCTGCTCCCGTAGCACATCGCCCAGCAGCGTCCCCAGTGAACGAACATCCCGCCGCAGCGGGGCCTCTTTCAGGTCTCCCGTCCGCGCTTCAAGCTCCGCTAACCGCTCTGCCCAACTCTCCGGTTTCCATAAAGATGCCATACCTTCATTATGCATTGACCGAAAAGCAGCGGTTCGCGAACCTTTTCACCGCGCGCTTACATCTGCCGAACTTCCCGCGCGGCCTGCTGGGCTTCCGCGTTCAGCAACGCCTCGGAGGTTAGCTTGTCGGCCTTGCGAAGCTCCGGAAACAGGGCGGCCCAGATGCCCGTAATCATGAGCGAGCCAATGCCTCCATAGATGACGGCGCGCACGGCCCCCCACCACTGCGCCGTCAGCCCGCTTTCAAATTCGCCGAGTTCGTTCGACCCTCCCAGAAAGAGCGAATTGACCGCCGACACCCGCCCGCGCATCTCCGGCGGGGTGGCCAGTTGCAGAATCGACGAGCGGATCACCACGCTCACCATGTCCGACGCTCCCACGACAAACAGCGCCAGCATCGACCACACCATGCTTCTCGAAAGCCCGAACAGGATCGTCGCGACGCCAAAGATTCCAACGCAGACGAACATCAACATCCCGGCCCGTCGCTGGATCGGTTTCCATGCGAGATAGAGCGAAACCACCAGCGCTCCGGCGGCGGGCGCGGCGCGCAGCATACCGAGGCCGCGCGCTCCGGCGTGCAGAATGTCCTCGGCGAAAATCGGCATCAGGGCAATCGCCCCGCCCAGCAGCACCGCGAACAGGTCCAGCGAAATCGAGCCGAACAGCACTGACGTGCGCCGCACATACCGGAACCCCGCGAAGATCACGTTCATCGAGAATTGCTTGTGCTCCATGCGGCCCGGCCGCACCGAGAGCGACCCCACCAGCGCCAGAAACCACGCCAGCGTCACCAGCGTGAACAGATACACAATCGGCGCTCCGGCAATGCTGTCATGCAGCGGAAGCGTGAACAGCAGCCCGCCCAGCGCCGGGCCCGAAATGATGGCGATCTGGAAGATCGTCGCGCCCCAGGTCACGGCGTTCACAAAATGCTCCTCCGGGACGAGATGCGGAATGAGCGCCGAACTTGCAGGTCCGCTGAACGCCCGCCCCGACCCAATCAGAAACAGTACGGCGTAAATGGGCACGATGCGCTGAATGTGATGGAAGGCGAAAAGAAACAGCGCCGTGGTGCAAAAGACCTGAAGGCTGTAGCAGACCAGAATCACGTGCCGCCGGTCAAAGCGGTCGGCCACGTGCCCCGAGGGAAGCATGAACAACAGTCCGGGCAGAAACAGCGCCAGCCCGGAATAGCCCAGGTCGATGGCCCGGTGCGTAATCAGATAAATCTGCCACGCCACGGCCAGCGCCTGCGCCTCCGCCCCAATGATGACCATGACGCGGGCAAGCTGATATCGGCGAAAATCGCGGGAATGGAACGCGGCCGCGCCAGCTCGGCCAGGGGGTGAAGGGTCGGACATGCCTGCTACTGTTTATACCCGTGCCGCCTGAGGATTGCTATTGAAGACTGGCCGTCCAACGTTTTGCGGACGAGCTTTGTCGTACCCTGAGACGTGGACAAGACCGAAGGAGCGTCGTTGCTGACGGCCTCAAACCCGGCGCTGCAATTCGTAAAAGAGCGCGGCCCCGAAGGCAGCGGACTCGGCGGTCTCGGCTCCTTCCAGGCCGTTGCCGCAGTCTGTCTGTGCGGCATCTTCGCCTTTCTCAACCTCTACGTAACGCAGCCCATGCTGCCCCTTCTCGAGGACATTTTTCACGCCTCGAAATCCGTCGTCGGCCTCACCGTAAGCGCGGCCACCCTTGGAGTCGCCATCTCCGCTCCGCTGCTCGGCGCCCTCACCGAGCAGATGGACCGCAAGCGCGTCATCGTGGCCTCCACCATCGCGCTCGCCGTGCCCACGCTGCTGGCGGCGACTTCTCCGGGGTTGCACACGCTCGACATCTGGCGCTTTCTGCAAGGGCTGATTTCCCCCGGCATCTTCGCCATCACCATCACCTACATCGGCGAGGAGTGGGAGCGGCACGCGCTCCCCATCGTCATGAGCCTTTACGTGAGCGGCACCGCGCTCGGCGGATTCGTGGGTCGCGTCACGGCGGGCGTCGCGGCGGAACGGCTCAACTGGAGATGGTCGTTCGTGATCCTCGGCCTGCTCACGCTCGCCGGAGCGGCCATGATCGCGCGCTGGCTCCCGGCGGAGCGGCGCGTAATTTCGCCCGAGCACCGCATCAGCCCCGCCGGGCAGTTGCGCGCCATGCTGAGGCACTTCCGCAATCCCAGACTGGCCGCCACCTTTGTCGTCGGCTTCGGAATGCTCTTCGCGCTGGTCGGCACCTTCACCTACATCACCTTTTATCTCGCCGACCCACCCTTTCACCTCTCCACCGAGGCCCTCAGTTATCTTTTCGCCATTTACCTCATCGGCCTGCTGGTGACACCCGCCGGCGGCTTTCTCATTCGGAAAATCGGCCTCCGCGCCGGAATCGCCGTGGCGGTCTCGGCGTGTCTGGCCGGCGCGCTGGTCACGCTGAGTCATTCGCTTTGGATCGTGATTATCGTGGGCCTGGGACTGGTTTGCACCGGAGTCTTTTTGGCGCAGGCCACCGCGAACAGCTTTCTGCGCGTGGCCGCTCCCGAGGGTGGACGCGCGTCCGCCGCCGGGCTTTACATCTGCTGCTATTACATCGGCGGCACCATCGGAGGCGTGCTTCCGGCCTATGCCTGGTCTCTGGGAAAATGGCCCGCATGCGTGGCCCTGATCGTCTGCGTCCTCGCCATTACGCTGGCCGTCGCGCTGATCGGCTGGCGCGAAAAACCTGCCTGACAACTGCCCCTCTTAAACGCACCGGGCCTTCCCCTCATACGAGGAGAAGGCCCGGCGCAAGGCAGGGGGAGGAGCTTCCTACTTCAGCTTGACTGAGGAGACCTGAATCGTGTCTCCCTTGACTTCTCCCGTCACGTTCACGCGAAGGTGGTCGGTTTCCTTCGAGGCCTTGAGTTCCTTCAGGACCTCCTGGTTTCCGTTCGCGTCAAATTTCAGGAATTTGTTGTCGCTGGTCAAAATTCCATAGCCGCTCTTGGCGCACATGATGGCGCAGGAGCGCGTATGGGCGTCCGGGTTCGCGGCGGCTTTCTTGGAGCAGCCCACATCGATCAGCGAAACGTTATGAAACGACGTTGCCGCGAAGGCGGGGACAACTCCCAGCCCAGCCAGCACGAGTAATGTTGCGAGTTTCTTCATCGTGTTTCCTCCTATCAAACTTCTTTAAATTCCGGATTACCAGCAACTTCAGTTGCCGGTTCCCGCGCTCCGGCCGCCAGCCGTTCCCGCACGGTGGAAAGCTGCGACAGCGCAAAGGCCCCGATGGCAATCTCCACGTCCCGCATGGCGAGATCGGAGAACATCCCGGTCGTCAGCAGGTTTGCCGCGATCCCGAGTAGCCACAGCATCACGATATAGCCGCCGATTTTCGTCCAGCGGCTCAACACGATGATCCCGGCCACAATTTCAATCACGCCAACTCCGTGCATGAACGTGGTTGTACTGACCGGGACAACTTTAGTTGCCAGTGGACTTAAGTACATTCCCCAATCGGCCAATTTGTCAAAGTACTTGTCGAGACCCGTAATGATTGGCCCAACGCCGAGCCCGATCTTCAGGGCCCACCACGCGCCGTTCAGATGCTTGTCAAAACCCTTCATGGTTCCGTCCTTCTGCCCAAGAGACTTACATTACGGGAAAATGGATACAAACATCTTGTAACCTTTTCCCCGGCCCGCGCTCTATCAATATGAGGTGCCTCAATGATCGGAATCCTCGAAAGGGCCAAGTGCGAGGGCTGGACTGACCTCGAAGTGGTGGAGCGGGTCAAAGCCGGAGAAAGCGCGCTGTACGAAATTATTATGCGCCGCTACAACCAGCGGCTTTATCGCGTCGCTCGCGCCATTCTGCGCGACGACGGCGAGGCGGAAGACGTGATGCAGGACGCCTACGTTCGCGCCTATCAGCATCTCGGACAATATGCGGGCGCCGCGCCTTTTTCAACCTGGCTCACGCGCATCGCGGTCAACGAGGCGCTCACCCGGCTCAAGGGCCGCAAGCGCGCCCAGCAACTGGAAGACATTGACTCGAATGGAGATGGTCCCATGTATGTGGCCGATAATTCGCCCGATCCGGAGCAGAACGCCTCTGTCGCCGAGCTTGGCCACCTTCTTGAGCAGGCCGTCCTCGATTTGCCCGAGCACTACCGCGCGGTCGTGATGCTGCGCGACATCGAGGAGATGAGCACGGCGGAAACCGCCGCCGCCCTCGACCTGACCGAGGAGAACGTCAAGCTCCGGCTCCACCGCGGCCGCGCCAGGGCGCGGGAATGGCTCTTTGACCGCGTCGGCTCCCAGGCCAAGGAGGCCTTCCCGTTCATGGGCGTCCGCTGCGACCGCGTCGTCGCCATGGTCTTCGACAAACTTCAGGAAAGCGACGGCGTGCGGGGCGTTTCTTTTTAAGCCTGAACGGTGATCGCTACGGCATATATTTATCGAACCAGCCGAGGGCGCGTTCCAGCACGTTGATGCTGTCGGAGTCCTTGTGGAAGCGGTGGCCCTCGTCGGGGTAGACGACCAGCTCTGTGGGGACCTGATAATAGCGGAGCGCGTGCCACATCTCAAATGATTGCGGCGCGGGGCACTCGCCGTCGCGGTCGCCCACGACGATCAGCGTCGGGGTTTTCGCGTTCTTGATGTAGTTGATGGCCGAACTCTTGGCGTAGACGGCGGGGTCGTCGTACACAGAAGCTCCAAAGAACGGGATCATCCATTTGTCGATGGAGTTTTCGCCGTAGTAACTCTTCCAGTTGGAGATGCCGGCCCCCGCGACCGCGGCCTTGAAGCGGTGGGTCTGGGTGATGGCGAACATGGTCATGAATCCGCCATAGCTCCAGCCGGTAATGCCCACACGATCCGGATCGACGGAATGATTTTTGGCGACAGCATCGACCCCGGCCAGGATGTCGCGAAGATCGCCGTAGCCCATGTCCTTGCGGACGCCCTGGGTGAATTTTTCTCCCTCGCCGAAGCTGCCGCGCGGGTTGGGCATCAGGACGAAGTATCCAAGCGCAGAGAAAGGCGCGGGGCCGAATCCGGCCTCGGGCCAGCGGGCCAGGTTGGCGTAGGAAGGGCCTCCGTGGACGTAGACGATGAGCGGGTACTTCTTCCCGGGGTCGTAGTTCGCCGGGTAGAGTAGCCATCCGGCGATGTGGAGGCCTTCGTTGGTCCAGGAGACCGGTTCGGAT
>DASTXK010000270.1:0-7051 GCA_035765555.1 Acidobacteriaceae bacterium | reverse complement strand
GCGCAGATGCTCGGCCAACGCCTCCAGCAGCACAACGCTCAGTGCTGGCTCGTGAACACCGGCTGGACCGGCGGGGCCTTCGGCACCGGCCGCCGCATGAGCCTGCCGCACACTCGCGCTCTCGTCAACGCCGCGCTCGATGGACGCCTCGCCAAGGCCGAATACGTTACCGAATCCGCCTTTGGACTCAGCATCCCCACCTCCTGCCCAGACGTGCCCAGCGAAATCCTTAACCCGCGCAATGCCTGGGCCGACAAAGCCGCTTACGACAGACAGGCCCAGATTCTCGCCGGAAAATTTGAAGAAAACTTCCGCCGCTTCGACGCCCCGGAAAATATCCGCAAGGCTGGCCCACACAAGAAATCCTGAGCCCCTGTACCCTGTCTTCATGTTTGTAAGAAAACTCCGCATCGAGCGCATCGACTCCGAAGGCCAGGCCCACGCCTGCCCTATCAAGTGGATCGATAACTTCGCCATGCGCAACTTCACCAACGACGCCGTCTTCGACGACACCCTCCCCGCCGCCAATGGCCTTCTGGAGGCCGGCTACCGCGTCCCTCTCGAAAAACTCCAGGCGTCGATGGAGAATTGGTTCCGCCGCAAGGGCTATCTTCAGCCGAATGAGCAGCTCCGGGTGCAATCGCTATAAGACGCCGCCCAACGCCGCCGCATCCTAACCCACGTGACCGGGCCGTTCGTCCAATTCGTTGGAAAGGATTACAGTCTCCAGATCGGCGGAGTCAAACTCCTCGGCGCGACTTCCGACAATCTGCACAAGCTGCTCTTCACCGTAATATTCTTCTGCTTCCTCTACCTCATCAATCGGCTCCTGCGCTACCTCGCGGACAAGGCCGGCGCGCGCAAGCAGAAAACCGCCTTCTGGACCCGCCAGGGCATCAGCATCATCCTCTTCATCATCGCCGTCATCGGCTTTCTGTCCATCTGGTTCGATAATCCCAGCCGCCTCGCTACCGGCATCGGTTTGTTCGCCGCAGGCCTCGCCTTCGCCATGCAGAAGGTCGTTACCAGCTTCGCCGGATACATCGTCATCCTGCGCGGCAAGACCTTCAACGTCGGCGACCGCATCAGCATGGGCAATGTTCGCGGAGACGTCATCGCCCTCAACTTCATCCAGACCGTCATCATGGAAATGGGCGAGCCGCCCGCCGTGCAGGACGAAGACCCCGGCATGTGGGTGCAGAGCCGCCAGTACTCCGGTCGCATCGTCACCATCTCCAACGCCGAAATTTTCGACAAGCCCGTCTACAACTACAGCCGCGACTTCCCCTACATCTGGGAAGAAATGCACATCCCCATTTCCTACAAGGACGACCACCACCGCGCCGAGCAGATCATCCTGGAGTCCGTGTCGCGCCACACCACCGAAATCGCCAACCTCGCCCAGCCTGAGCTCGACCGGCTTAAGCAGCGCTACTTCGTTCAAGCCGCCGACATTCCGCCGCGCGTTTTTCTCCGCATCACCGACAATTGGATCGAGCTCGCCGTCCGCTTTCTCTGCTCCACTCACAACGTGCGCGAGCTAAAGAACAAAATCAGCCGCGACATCCTCTCCGGACTCGAGCAGGCCAAAATCGGCATCGCTTCCAGCACGTACGACATTGTGGGTCTGCCGCCCATCCGCATCGAAAACGGCCCCGCCGCCACGCAGGGTCGACAGCATACCGACCAAAGTTCCTGAACACTCACGGATCGATTCTTCAAGCTGCTTTCAGAATGATCTTTCCGCGGGCATGCCCGTGTTCCGCCTCCTCATGCGCCTCCCGCACCTGGTCCAGCGGCAGGGTCTTGGCAATGGGAATCCGGAACGTGCCGCGCGCCGCATCATCGGCCAGTTGATACAGCCGCGAGGCATCCGGCTGGGCCATCATGCGGGCGACCTGGATATTGCGCTCCGTCGCGCCTTTTGGAGGCCCAACCACGGTCCCATAGACGCCGCCATCCTTGAGTGTCCGAACCGCCCGCTCGGCTGTCGGCCCTCCAATGGTGTCGGCCACGGCGTCCAGATCGCGGAGCTTCTCAAGTTCCTTCTCGTCATCAATGGCGATCACCTTGTGGGCGCCAAGCGTTCGGGCCTCCTCCATCTGGGAGCGGCGAACACCGGCAAGCACCGTAGCTCCGTGCTCAAGCGCCACGTGGACGGCGCTTCGACCAACACCGCCCAGCGCGCCCAGCACCAGCACCTTCTGGTCGCGCTGAATCTTGATGGCGCGCTCCATAAGCTGCGCTCCCGTGGTCACGACCAGGGGCAGGGCCGCGGCCTGCTCAAAGCTCAGCTTCTCCGGAATGGGCGCGAGCACGTCGGCCTTGGCGGTGGTCAGCTCAGCGTAGGTTCCGTTGGCGATCGCCATCACGCGCTGCCCCTTGGTGAATCCGGTGACGCCGGGGCCAACCTCGTCCACCTCGCCCGCCAGGTCGCGCCCCAGAATCACGGGAAGCGTTACATCGATACGGCCCCGCGTCGAGCCGCTGCGAATCTTCCAATCAATAGGATTAACGCTGGTGGCCTTCACCCGCACGCGGACCTCGCCCGGGCCGACGGCGGGCTCATTCACGTCCTCAATCTGGAACTTGTTCGCGTCTCCAAAGTCTTCGATTACGGCTGCTTTCATGGCTTTCTCTCCCTTCGGTATTGTGGGCTGGCTCTCCTCATTAGGATGCGCGGGAGCGCCGCTCCCGAATTGGCCGAGCATCTAATCCACCTGGTTATGCAATGGGCAGGCGAAATCCGAATCGGCATTTCCGGCTGGAAATACAAGGGTTGGCGGGGCGTCTTCTACCCCGCAAAGCTGCCGCAGAAACGCGAGCTTGAGTTTGCCAGCCGCGAATTCTCGACCATTGAACTCAACGGCAGCTTCTACTCGTTGCAGCGCCCCGAGAGCTTCGCCCGCTGGCGCGACGAGACTCCCGACGGCTTCGTATTCTCCATCAAGGGGTCGCGCTACATCACACATCTGCGGCGGCTGCGCGAGGTCAGGCAGGCACTGGCCAATTTCTTCGCGCAGGGGCTGCTGGCGCTTGGCGAAAAGCTGGGGCCTATCCTGTGGCAGTTTCCACCGAATTTCAAATTCGACCGGGAGAAGTTTGCGGGCTTCTTCAAGCTGCTGCCGCGCTCAACGAGCGAGGCGGTCTGGCTGGCCCGCGAGCATGACTCGTGGATGGACGAGCGCAGCGTTACGACAGCCGGCCACGACCGTCCTCTGCGGCATTGCGTCGAGATACGGAATGAGAGCTTCGTTGTGCCGGATTTCATCGACCTGCTGCGCGAACACAACATTGGTCTGGTAGTAGCGGACACGGTGGAGTGGCCGCTGCTGATGGACGTGACCAGCGATTTCGTTTATTGCCGCCTTCATGGTTCGGAGCAGCTTTACGCCAGCGGCTACACCGAATCCGCGTTGACGCAATGGGGCGAGCGCATAACGGCGTGGGCGCAGGGCGGTGACTCGCCGGATGGGCGTTTCGCGAAGCCCGGCCGCGGCGCTCCCCATCATCCCCGTGACGTTTATGTCTATTTCGACAACGACGCGAAGGTGCGCGCGCCCTTCGACGCCAAGACCTTGCGGGAGCTTGTGGCGGAGCGACTCCCCGCATCCCTGCCGCAGATACCCAAAGCGGGAGAACCTCGCGCGGCATGAGTTGAAACCATAAAGCCCTTGCTGTTCTCCGCCGATAGAGAAGCCAGACGCCACCCCGTTTCAGCATCTTTCAGCCTCCAGGGTTTGGGAGCGGGAGGGCGTTTGTGTGTTCAATCGCCGGAAGGTGGAAGGCGCGCCGATGTTTGCCGTCATTGGAATTCTGCTGGTTTTTGGGGCCGTGCTCGGCGGCTTTCTCATGGAAAAGGGACATGTGGCCGTGCTGCTGCAGCCGGCGGAGTTCCTCATCATAGTGGGCGCGGGACTCGGGACATTGCTGATCGCCAACCCGACCCATATCCTGAAGGCGATCCTCTCCTCGACACTGCGCGTCTTCAGCAAATCGCACTTCACCAGGCAGCGTTACGTTTCCATGCTCAAGATGATGTTCGAGTTGTTGAACAAGGTGCGGCGCAGCGGAATGCTCTCCATCGAAGCCGACATCGAGCAGCCTGAGGAAAGCGTCCTTTTCAAGGAATATCCGGACTTCCTGCATGACGAGGCCGCGCGCAACTTTGTTTGCGACACCATGCGCATGGCCGTGACCGGCGGCATCGAGCCGTTTGATCTGGACCAGATGATGGACCTCGACATGGAGGTACAGCACCGCTGCGCTCATCAGCCTGTCTCCTCGCTGATGACCGTGGCCGACTCGCTGCCGGGCCTGGGAATTGTGGCCGCGGTGCTCGGCGTGGTCATCACCATGCAGGCGCTGGGCGGCCCGGCAGAGGAAATTGGACGCAAAGTGGCGGCGGCGCTGGTCGGCACATTTCTGGGCATTCTGCTGTGCTATGGAGTCGTGGGTCCTGTCGGCGCTTACTTAAGCAAGGAAGCCGAGGAGGAGCACGCCTTTCTCTACGTGCTGCGCGTCCTTATGGTGGCCTTCATCAAGGGCAATGCACCGGTGCAGGCGGTGGAGATGGCGCGCCGTGCAGTGCCGCTTCACGTGCGTCCCTCGTTTACGGAAGTAGAAGAGGCCTGCCATGGGCAACCGACCGCCGCCGCTGCTTCCACGGAAGAAAAGGTGGCGTAAGCGCCGATGCCGCCCAAAACCATCATTCTAATTAAGAAATCCAAAGGCCATGCCGGACACCATGGAGGCGCGTGGAAGGTTGCTTACGCGGACTTCGTAACGGCACTCATGGCACTGTTCATCGTCCTGTGGCTGATGAACACGAACCCTAGCGTGAAAAAGGCCGTGGCCGGCTATTTCAATGATCCGATGGGCCGCTCCACACTGACCGGGACCGATCGCTCTGGCTCGACCGACAATCTCCCCATCACGAAAGACAACATCACGCAACTGAAACAGCGGCTGGAGAACGGCATCCAGCAGTTGAACGATTTGAAGCCGCTTAAAAATCAGATTGAGATTACGGTCACGCCGGAGGGTCTGCGGATCGAGTTGCTGGAGACTAAAGACGGCAGCTTCTTCGATACGGGAAGCGCGGTGCTCAACGCGCGCGGGCGCGAGATCCTGACGATGGTGGCGCACCAGTTGAGCACCGTCCCGAACCGCATTTCGATTGAAGGCCACACCGACGCCCAGCCCTACTCGGGCGCCGCGAACTACACCAATTGGGAGCTTTCCACCGACCGCGCGAACGCGGCGCGGCGGCTCATGCAGGCGGCTGGCCTGCGCGAAAATCAAGTGTCGCAGGTGCGCGGCTACGCCGACCAGCAACTGCGCGTGCCCAGTAATCCTTTCGACCCCTCGAACCGCAGAATCTCTCTCATCGTGCAATACCTGACTTCCGGTACGGCAGTGGCCCAGCAGAAGCCGCCCGCCCCCGAAGACCACCCGGCCACGCCGGAAAAGCCCGCCGCCGCATCGGCTCCGCCGCCAAAGCCCACGCCCGCGCATCCTATGGCCGCCACCAGCGCGGCCTCATCGGGTGGGGTTGTGTCGAAGATCATGAACACAGGTCTTGCGCGAAAACTGCACGGGCATTGAGACCATCAGCAGAAATTCGTGAGAACATGGGAGCGCAGTTCAAATGATCTGGAGGGGAACGAATGAACGTTCGCCGGCTGCTGGTTGCCTCCCTGTTGCTCCTGTACGGGGCCGCTCCGATGGTTTGGCCCCAAAACGTCGCCTTCGAGCGCGCGCGGAACCTGCAACACGGCATTAATCTTTCCGGATGGTTTGACTCGCGGAACCCGTCGCCGCAGCACATTGCGAACTTCACCAGCGTCTCCGACCTGAAGGCGATCCACGCGATGGGTTTCGACTTTGTGCGCCTGGGAGTTGATCCCTTGTTGATCGAGCGCCATGGAGAGGTCTCCGCCGCGAACCCCGAAATGCTGGCGCTGCTGGACAAAGCGATCCACGAGGCGCTGGACAACCATCTTTCGGTGCTACTATGTGTCTTCCCGGACGACAACTACAAGCGCACGCTCGACACCGAGCGAGGAGTGGACGACTTTGTGCAGCTATGGCGGATTCTGGCCGCGCACTTCGCTCCCGAGGACCACGACCACATCTTCTATGAGTTGATGAACGAGCCTGAGGTCCAGGACCCATACCGCTGGATCGGGATTCAGGCGCGGGCGGTGGAAGCAATCCGGCGCATCGATGCCGCGCACACCATCGTGGCAACGGCGGCGAATTATTCCAACCTGCCCGACCTGCTCGCGCTGGAGCCGGTACACGACGACAACGTGATCTACAACTTCCATTTTTATGATCCACACCAGTTCACGCATCAGGGCGCGTCATGGGGCGAGGACGACTGGATTTACTACAAAAACATCCCTTTTCCAGCGACAGCGGCGGCCCTGTCTGCACAAATGAAGAACGTGCCCGGCGACCTGGCGCGCTACAACCTTTATCTGTACGGGGCCGAGGGCTGGAACGCACAGGCGATCGCCGGACGCATTGCGTTTGCGGCATCGTGGGCGCGGGAACGGCACGTTCCGCTCATCTGCGATGAGTTCGGGGCCTACAAAGACACGGTGCCTCCGGCGTCGCGCGCAAGATGGATCACAGCCGTCCGGTCGGCGCTGGAGGCCAACCACATCGGCTGGGCCATGTGGGATTATCGCGGAAACTTTGGCGTCGTGACCAGGACCAAATCAGAAATCACTCCGGACGATGCGGTCCTGGAAGCACTTGGGCTGAACTCCGAGGCAAAGCCGATGCCTGCGCAATCGCCTCAGGAGTGACAAGCGGCAATGTTGTCCGGCGCGCGGCTCCATGTTTCGGTCCGGCCAAACAGCGGTATGCCAACGTATCCGCGAAGTTTAAGCTTGTCTCCTTCGCGGGTCATCGACCCGGTGTAGGTCTTTCCTGATTTGGGATCGTACAGCTCACCGCCCTGCGCACGGTCCGCGCCCTTGGGTTGAAAATCCTTCCCGATCTGCAGCCCGCAGAGCGATCGTCCCCGTAGTGCCGCGTT
>DASTXK010000269.1:0-4860 GCA_035765555.1 Acidobacteriaceae bacterium | reverse complement strand
AGACGCCCTCAAGCTCGCATCAACCCTGCTTCACGAAGGACCCTCCCGCTCGGCTTTCGCGGAGGATCCACCGCCAGGACCGCACCCTCGGGCTGAACAATTGCGAATTGAATCAACTCCGAGCAATGTGGACAACTTGTTTCGCGTATCAGGCGAGCATCTTTGCCCAGGACCTGCGGAAACGCTCTCAGGCAGTCCGGGCAAGTCACCAGCACGTACTCCTCCCCTGCGGGGTCATGTCCGTTCTTTGCGATCCAGGCTGGCGCCGGCGAGGTCGGATGCAGGATCGAGGGCCGCGTCATTTGGGCTACGTCTTTCACCGTCCGCACCAGAACGCTCGGGCGGCTTCCTTTTTCAAAGAAAACGTCGGCGGCAACTCCCGTCGGCAACTCATCGCCGGAAAAAGCTCCGCTCATCGCGATCACCCGGATCGCCGGAAACCGCCGCCGCACCACAGAGAGAAACTCGAACCCGGACATGCGCGGCATATTGAGGTCGGAGAGCAGGATGTCGGGCACTTCGTTCCGAATCTCACCGAGTGCGGCAATGCCGTCTTCAGCCGACCGCACCTTATATCCAAGCGTTGAAAAAATCAGCGACAGCGACTTCCGAATCGAAGCCTCATCATCTACGATGAGCAGGTTAATCTTTGCATTTGGCATCTTGTGCCTTTCTTGAAACACACGTCCGTATGGAATGGTGTCACAGCCGTTGCGTTAGTACTGCTCGCTTTTGCTCACACGGCGCGATTTGGCCTTCGGGGGGTAAAAGATATCGGGCTTTTCCGCATTGTGATCGGGTAATTGGTCGTGCAGAACCACATTAAGCAGCGATTTATGCACCTTAATGCGCCCGTTGTACTCAATAAAGCCAAGCTTGCGAAAACGGTTCATAAAAAAGCTGACGCGCGACCGGGTAGTGCCGATCATCTCCGCCAGGGTCTCTTGCGTGATGTGCGGAATCAGACAATTCGCCCCGCGGCGCCCCGGACTGCCGAATTCTGCCATCAGCAGAAGAATCCTCGCCAACCGCTTTTCGCTGGAATTGAATAGCTGGTCCACCAGATCAGCCTGCGTGCGGATGCTGCGGGCCAGCACAAATTTCAGGAAAACGTCGGAGAACTCCCGCTCCTCGTGGATGACCCGGAGCATCTCCGTTCGTTCGATCCTCAGCCCCGCGCAAGCGGAGACCGCGATTGCCGTTGAAAGACGCAGCCCAACCGCTCCCGCAATCGATTCCTCCCCGATAAAATCCCCTGGAGCGAGCAGCGTAATTGTGGCTTCTTTTCCCCTTGCCGAAACAACAACAAGTTTCGCTCGCCCTTTCTGGAGGTAAAAAACAGAATCGGCAACGTCGCCTTGCGAAAAAAAGACCTGACCTGGCTCTAATTGCACAATCCGCCGCCCCAGCCCCGCGCTTGCGAGGAAGACAGCGACATCGAACTTGGCGCTCTCAGCCAAAATCATTCCTTTCGCAGGACATTGTTCGGGGAACAATCGCCAGTCTGAGATGCCCCTTACAAGGAACACTCCTGATCATTCATAATCATTCTGCCTTTAGTTTAGACAGCGGACGGGGTCATGTATGGTCAATCTAGCTCACGCCCTCAAGATGCCGGGTGCCCACGCGCCGTGATATACATTAACTGCATAGAAATCAAAGAAGGCGCAGCCGCAAGCTGCGCCTTTCGCTTTTTTGGGCCCACTGTTTCTTGCGCTCTGGGGCCCCTCATGGCTAACTCCTTTTTGCAGGATCAAATTAGCTAAGTCTTTTATTTGCAGATCAAGATTTTCTAGGAAAGTGGCTAGAAAGGTTTGAAGATGCACCGCTAAGTTATTGAGAAGGGCTGACTTAGCCGCAACTCATTGAGAAGGGCTGACTTACGGCTCCGGGTGGACTCTAAACCCAACAAAACAAAGGAGAGTGGAGAAAAAATTGAGTGCGGTTTGGGCCTGCTGTTCCCGGGCCCTCTGAACCCTATACCCTGAAGCGAGATGTTTTCCCACTCGCTCCAGTTCGACCCGACGAATCCGCGGTGGGCGGATCTCCCCGCGCGGGCCGGGGTGTTTGCGCTTTTCGGGGCCGATCCCCAGGCCGAGCCTTATCTGAGCCGGACGCCGAATCTGCGCAACCGGCTGCGGAGGCTTCTCGACGCGCGTCCCGATCAGTCGAAGCGGCTGCGGCTGGCGCAGAGCATCACCCGCATCGAGTACTCGCTGACCGGGTCGGAATTTGAAGCGCAGTTGCTTCTCTACGCGGCATCGCTCCAGGCTTTCGGAGAGCGGGCGCGGAAGAGGCTGCATCTGAGGCCTCCGGTGCTGCTGCGGATGTCGATGGAGAACGCCTATCCTCGCGTGTATGTAACGAACAAAGTTACAAAAAAGGCGGCGGCGAATCTCTTCGGCCCATGGCCTTCGCGAGCAGCAGCCGAGACCTTCCTCGAAGCCATGCTGAACCTATTCGAGCTGCGCCGCTGCGTGGAAGAGCTTAATCCTGACCCGGCCTTTCCCGGCTGCGTCTACTCGGAGATGAAGAAGTGTCTCGCCCCCTGCTTCAAGGGCTGCACGGACGAGCGCTATGCCGAGGAGGCCGCCGCCGTCCACGCCTTCCTGGCCACGCGCGGCGAAAGCCGGATCGCTGAATTGGCCACCCAGCGCGACCAGGCCTCCGCCGGACTCAACTTTGAGCGGGCCGCCGAAATCCACGCCCGCCTGGCCAAAGTCGAGGCCGCCGCAAACCTCATGCCGCAAGCCGTCCACGCGCTGGCACAGTTGAGCGGAGTCCTTATCCAGCCCTCGTCAGAACCCGAGCAGGTCTCGCTCTTCCTGCTCAGTCAGGGCGCACTGGCCGGGCCGATTCCATATTCGGTGGTGGGGATGCGCCACCAGAACGAGCAGTCGGGTTCGTCCTCGCTGTTCGCGCAGCCGATGACGTTGCAGCCGGTTCCGCTCGACGCCGTAACGCTGGCCTCGCGCGATGAGTTGGAAGCAAGGCTGGACGAGGCGATTGCATCACTCGACCCGCAAACGTCTGCGAATCCGCAGCAGACCGCCGACCATCTCTCGATCTTCGCCCGCTGGTACTACCGTCCACAGGCCAAGCGAATCGGCGAAGTCTGCTTCGCGCCGGCCTACGGAACGCTTCCGAAGAAGGCCGTGCTTCGGGCCATCTCCCGCGTCTACCGGGCTAGTAGTACAGATACTTCCGCCACTTCTGGTCCGAGTGTCCAATCATCCGCATGATGTGGCGGCTGGTGTGCAGCGAGAAGGGGCGCGGCTCGCGGATCAGCTTCATGTCCTTCAACTCATGCAATAGCTGATTACCCTTCTTGCGGTTGCAGGCGTGGCAGCAGGCGACCAGGTTCTCCCAGGTGGAGAGGCCGCCCCGCGAGCGCGGCTGCACGTGGTCCAGCGTGAGTTCGGACGAGTGCAGCACCACGCCGCAGTACTGGCAGGTGTTGCGGTCCCTCAGCAGGATGTTCTTGCGGGAGAGCGCGCGGGTTTGATGCGGGATGCGCCGGTACTCAAGCAGCCGGATGACCGACGGCATGGGCATGCGCACGCGGGCAGCGTGGAGCATCGCGCCTTGTTCCTCTTCTGTGCGGGCCACGCCCTTCAGCACAAGCACCAGCGCGCGCCGTGCTCCGCAGATGTTGATGGGCTCATAGGATGCGTTTAATACCAACACCGGCGTCTGCAACTCGGAGCTGAAGCGCACCCGCGGCTCCGGCATTTCCACTGGCGTGAGCGTGTGGCACTTGGCCAGCGACTTCTGCTTGCGAGCATGGACCGATGCTTTTGCCATTGACGTTCTCTCCTTTGCCCGCTTACGGCGCGGACTGACCTCCATCCCACATGGCGACATCCTCGCGCATCGGCGTCTCCGCCGGCGCCGCCGCCCTCACCTGAAACTCATGCCGCTGCGCCCGCGCCACGGTCGCCACCCACACCCGCGCCGCTCCGGCCTTCTTCAGCGCCTCGGAGCAGGCCCGCTCCGTCGCGCCGGTGGTGTAGATGTCGTCGATCAGCAGCACATCGCGCCCGCGCAGCCGGTCACGATTGGGCACAGAAAAAACGCCGCGCAAATTGCGGCGGCGTTGCGCGGTGCTCAGTTCGGCCTGACTCCGGGTGGCGCGTTTGCGAAGCATCATTCCCGGCGGCGCAAGCTCGCCTTTCCATTCCGGACGCAGCCGCCGCATGGCGTCGCAAACCGCGCGTGAGAGCAGTTCCGACTGGTTGAACCCACGCTGGCGGCGCTTGGTTTTGTAGAGCGGCACGGGGACGACGAGCATCTCGCTCGGCAGATCATCAATCGCCGCGACCTGCGCGACCAGCAGCGCACCCAGTTTGCCGGCAACCGGCTCCAGTCCGTCATATTTCAGCAGGTGCAGCAGTGACCGCAGCGTTCCCGTGTAGAGGCCGTGCGCGACGGCGCGCTCAAAGACAGGAGGAGCCACACGGCAAGGCCGGCAAAGCTGTCCGTCGCCCGCGCCAAAGTCGGAGACGCCCAGGCTTTCGCCGCAGCGCGTGCAGAGTGGTCCAGCTTGTTCAGGAAGATCGTTCCAGCAGGAGGGGCAAACGGGGACGCGGCTGAAGGCGGCAAGCGGGTCGCCGCAAACGCGGCAGTCAGCGGGAAACAGGACGGAAGCGAGACTGTCTCCGGTACTTCGGAGCACGCGAACCACTGCACGCCACGCCGCGTTCTGGTGTGACGGAAGGTTCAGCGTCAGCGAATCACTCGGAGTGGAGAAGGCGCACCTCGCTCCTTTGGGTTAAAGCCAAAAACCATGCCGGAAGCGTTTTCCGGCTCCCATTGGCTTGAATTGTACGGCGAATGTGGAAATTCCGCCAGCAGGTTCCC
>DASTXK010000268.1:0-8715 GCA_035765555.1 Acidobacteriaceae bacterium | reverse complement strand
TAACGAAGCTTCCCGATGGCGAGCTGGCTATTGCTGTGTGGAACCTGGTCGATCCGGGGAATCCGCCGAGCAGCAAACAGATCACGCTGCACATTACGGGCGTTGCGCCGGGCGCGAGCGTGTCGATTCAGCGCGTGGATGGAACCCACGGCAACGTGATGCCGTACTACAAGAAGATGGGAAGCCCTGTGAGTCCGACGCGAGCGCAGGTGGAGGAGCTGAACCGCGACACGGCGTTTCAGGCCCCGGAGCGGCGCAACCTGAGCGAAGGAAATCTGACGCTTGATTTGGGAACCAATGCGCTGGCGCTGGTGAAGGTGCATGGGAAGTAGCGGGAACTATGGAAGAATGTCCGGCAGGGGGACAATGAAAACACGCGCAAGCCTGAAGGGATGGATGGCCGGGCTGACGGCCCTTCTTTGCGTGCTGTGCCTGCCGGGCGCGGCCAGCGCGGACCAGAACTTTTCGCAGCAGATGTTTTTTGAAAACAGCCTGTCGCCGGGCAATTACTACTACAGCGGAGGCAAGGTCCACGGGCCGAGCACGCTGACTCTGATGGACCAGAAGTTGCCGATTGAGACGGCGGAGTTCATCAGCGCTCCCAACGCGCTGGAGTTGCAGTGGAAGTCGGTCACGGATGGGTCGTGGGACGCGGACATTGACCTATATGACTGGCGCAACCGCGAGGTGAATTTCCAGGGGGACAGCCTTTATCTGTGGCTGTATTCCAAGGAAGGGATTGCGGCGGCGGACCTGCCGAGGATCGCGCTGCGCGACCTTGAGCGGGGCTATACCTGGACTCTTCCGCTTGGGGATTACGCGCACGATCTGGCTCCCGGAAAATGGACACGGGTGCGGATTCCGCTGAGCGCGTTCAAGAACAAATCGATGTTGCGGTTTCGTCCGCAGCGGCTGGGGGCCATTCTGTTTTCGCAGGGACGGACGGACGGCGTGGAGCACACGCTGTATATCGACGATGTGCGGGTGGAGAATGCGGCGGCGCAAACCAGCCATGTTCCCGCCGCGCCCACGCTGCTGGAAGCGAAGGGTTATGAGCGACATGTTGACCTGAAGTGGAGCGCTCCCGCAGACCCGACGGTGTCACAGTATGTGATTTATCGTTCGGAGGGTGGCGGGCCGTTCAAGCCGATTGGGGTGCAACGGTACGGGGTTGGGCGCTTCTGCGACTATATTGGCGATCCGCACGCGACGGCAATATATAAAGTTTCGGCGCGCACCTCTTCCCTGCATGAGTCGAAGCTGTCGAATGCCGAAACGGCATCAACACATCCCATGACGAATGATGAGTTGCTGACGATGGTTCAGCGGGCGTCGTTCCGCTACTACTGGGAGGCCGATGAGCCGCACTCGGGCATGACACGGGAGTCGCAGCCGGGCAACGACAACATGATCGCGACGGGGGCGAGCGGTTTCGGCATCATGTCCATGGTGGTTGCGGCGCAGAGGGATTTTGTTCCGCGCGAACAGGTTGTGGACCGGCTGCTGAAGATCACCGGATTTCTGGCGAGGGCGGACCGCTATCACGGAGCATGGCCGCACTTCCTCGACGGGCGCACCGGGCACGCGATGTCCGTGTTTGGAATTTATGATGATGGTGCGGACCTGGTGGAAACGTCGTTTCTGATGCAGGGACTGCTGACCGCGCGGCAATACTTTGACAAGGACAACGCGAAGGAAAAGCTGCTTCGCAACCGGATCACCAAGCTGTGGCAGGGCGTGGACTGGGAGTGGTTCCGCGCGACTCCGCGCCGTCGGGGACTTTATTGGCACTGGTCGCCGGACTACGGTTTTCACATCGCCAACCGGCTCCGGGGCTGGAACGAGGTGATGATTACCTATCTGGAGGCGATTGCCTCGCCGACACATCCTGTTCCGCCGAGCCTGTATTACACGGGGTTCGCGGCTGAAGGTCTGGGACGGCGCGCGTATGGCCAGAAGGAGACTTATTTCGGGATTCCGGTATACATGAACTATGTGCCGGGCTCGCCGGGGCCGCTGTTCTTTACTCAATACTCTTTCATGGGATATGACCCGCGCGGCTGGCACGACAAGTACGCGGACTACTTTGTAAATAACCGAAACGAGTCGCTGGTGAGCCAGGCCTACAGCGTTGCCAATCCGCATCACATGAAAGGGTACGGCGCGGATTGCTGGGGGTTGACCGCCGTGGACGGTCCAAAAGGATATCGCGAGTACAAGCCCTTTCTTACCGATGACGGAACCATTGCTCCGACCGGAGGCGTCAGCGCATACTCCTACACTCCCGAGCAGTCGCTGAAATTGATCAAGCATCTGTATCGCGACCTTGGGAAACAGGTGTGGGGCATTTACGGTTTCCGCGATGCCTTCAATGAAGAACAGAACTGGTATTCAGGCATCACGATGGGGCTGAACCAGGCGCCGCAAGTAGTGATGATTGAGAATGGCCGGACGGGGCTGGTGTGGCATGAATTTATGTCCAATCCGGAGACGAGAACCATTCAACAAAAGATAGGACTGGAGCGGGATTCAAAGTAGGAACCAATGGACAAGAACTCCAGCCACAAAGCATTTGATCGCGCGAACGGAAGCCTTGCGCGGCCGAGCCTGAAGGAATTGGCGCAGCATCTGGGGCTTTCGCCGACCACTGTCTCGCGAGTGCTGAACAACTCCGCCAGCGCCTATCGCATTTCGCCGGAGACGCAGGAGCGCGTGCGGGCCGCGGCGGCTGCGATGAACTATGAGGCAAACAGCCTGGCGCGCAGCCTGCGCAACAAGCACAGCAAGACGGTGGGAGTGATTGTTCCGGAGATCAGCGAAGGCTACTCGACGGCCGTGCTGAGCGGCATCGAGGAGATCCTGCTGCTCTCCGGATTCTTCTATTTTGTGGTGAGCCATCGCCACCGGGCAAACCTGCTGCATGAGTATTCGTCGATGCTGCTGGCGCGCGCCGTGGAGGGGATCATAGCGGTGGACTCGATGCTGGAGCATTCGCTGCCGGTGCCGGTCATCGCGGTTTCCGGCCATGCGCGCTGCGCTTCCGTCATCAACCTGGAACTCGATCACACGCTGGCGGCGCGTTATGCGCTGGAGCATCTGAACCGGCTGGGGCATAAGAAGATCGCCTTTATCAAGGGCCAAAGTTTCAGCTCCGATACGACCGCGCGTTGGAAGGCGATATGCAAAGTAGCGGCGGAAATTGGCGTTGAGATTAATCCGCGTCTGGTTGTGCAACTGGAAGGGACGGGGCTGGGTTCGGAGCCGGGGCGCGCGGCGACAATCCGGCTGCTGGAGCGGGGGCTTCCCTTTACCGCGCTGTTCGCCTTCAACGACCTGACGGCGATTGGGGCGATCACGGTATTGCGCGAGGCGGGCATTGGCGTTCCGTCGGATGTTTCGGTAATTGGGTTTGACGATATTCACAGCGCGGCGACCAACAATCCGCCGCTGACGACCGTGCGCCAGCCTCTGCAGGAAATGGGCCGGATGGCGGCGACAACACTGCTTCAAATGATCGGGACTGAGAAGTCCGCCTGGCCGAAGGAGCCGATTCGCATTCTGCCGCGTTTTGTTGAGCGGCAGTCAACCGCGTTGGCTAATTCGCAAAGAGCGGCCCAGGAACTGGTATTTTCCGCAAGATAGCAATCCAGCAAGTTGCGCGCACAAGGGAGAAACACAGGTGTCTTTGATGAGGGATTTTTCGGGCCGAGAGCCCAGCCCCGCGCTTCGCGGGCTGGCCGCGCTGGCTCTGAGTTTGGTTGTTGCATCGGGAACCGCGTTTGCGCAGTCGTCGCATGAGTCTCATGCGGTAGCGCAGGCGCAGAGTGGGCCCACGAATCCGCAGCTTGTGACTCCGGCGATTGAAAAGCGCGTGGACAGCCTGCTGAAGCGGATGACGCTGGAAGAAAAAATCGGCCAACTGGTGCAGTACAACGACACCGGGCGCGCGGGCGCGGCGGATGAGTTTGGAGCCAACCCCGAGGCGCAGGCCCATATCGACGCGATGCAGTTAGCCGCGACCGGGCGGCTGGGGTCGATGCTGAACGTGGTGGGCGCGGCGCGCACCAACGCTTTCCAAAGGGCGGCGGTGGAGAAAAGCCGACTGCATATTCCACTGCTTTTTGGCGCGGACGTGATTCACGGTTTTCGCACAATTTATCCCGTGCCGCTTGGGCTGGGCGCAACGTTTGATCCCGCGCTGGTGACGAAGCTGGCGCGCATGGCGGCGGAGGAAGCTACGACGGCCGGGGTGAATTGGTTCTATTCGCCGATGGTCGATATTTCGAGGGACCCGCGCTGGGGCCGCACAGTGGAAGGCGCGGGCGAGGACCCGTTTCTCGGCTCGGCCATGGCGGCGGCTTATGTTCGCGGATACCAAGGAGATAATCTATCAGCCCCGGACAGCGTGGCCGCCTGCGTAAAGCACTTTGCGGCCTATGGCGCGGCGGAGGCGGGCAAGGAATACAACACGACGGACATGTCCGAGATTCGACTGCGGCAGGTGTATCTGCCGCCGTACAAAGCGGCCATCGAGGCCGGAGCGGCGACGGTAATGAGTTCATTCAACGCACTGAATGGCGTGCCCGCGACGGCGAATCCGTTTCTGATGAAAACGATTCTGCGCGACGAATGGCACTTTGAGGGGTTCGTCATCAGCGACTACGACGCGATTCGCGAGTTGGAGAACCACGGAGTTGCGCTGGACGGCGCGACGGCGGCGCGCAAGGCGATCATGGCCGGAGTGGATGTCGATATGATGTCGCACCTCTACGACGCGGAACTTCCGGCGTTGATCCGTTCGGGGCAGGTTCCGATGTCGGTTGTGGACGAGGCGGTACGGCGCGTGCTGCGGGTGAAGTTCGCGCTGGGATTGTTCGAGCATCCGTATGCGCGGGGAACGGAGGTCACGGCACCCGTGGCGGCACATCGTCCGCTGGTGCGGGAAGCGGCGGAAGAATCATTTGTGCTGCTACAGAACGACAATGTGGCGGGCGCTCCGGAGCTTCCCTTTTCCGACAAAGTGAAGCGGGTGGCGCTGATTGGGCCGCTCGCCGATAGCACTGGCGCAATGATTGCAGGCCGCGTGGACGCGACTTCCGCCGGAGTTGTGACGGTGCGGCAAGCCCTGGAAGAGCGCGCCAAACGAGACGGCGGAAGCGTGACTTACGCGCAGGGCACAACGGTAAACGGCACCTCGGACGCGGGGTTTGCGGCGGCAGTGGCGGCGGTGCAACAGGCGGACGTCGCGGTGCTGGCTCTGGGCGAATCAGGAGACATGAGCGGAGAGGCAGGCTCGCGCGCGCACCTCGATCTGCCTGGAAATCAGAAGCAGCTATTACAGGCCGTAACGGCGACAGGAAAGCCGGTTGTCCTGCTGGTCTTTTCCGGAAGGCCGCTGGTGCTGGATTGGGCGGCGAAGCACGTGGCGGCGATTATGGAAGTCTGGTTCCCCGGAGTCGAGGCGGGATCGGCGATTGCGGACGTGCTCTATGGAGATGTTTCGCCCAGCGGCAAGCTACCGATGAGCTTTCCGCGCGCGGTTGGGCAGGAGCCAATTTACTACAACCATTTCCCTACGGGGCGGCCTCCCGTCGGAATTGACCTGAGCAAGCCGCCGGGGCCGAACACGCGGTTCTTCTCGCGTTATTTCGACGTTCCCAACAGCCCGCTATTTCCGTTCGGATATGGGCTTACCTACACCAAGTTTGAATTTTCCGGCGTGACGCTGACGCGGACTTCGCTGCCGTTGAGCGCGGCGCGGCCCGGCGCGCAGCATCTGGTGATGGCGTCGTCCACGGTGAAGAACGTGGGCGACCGCACCGCGACCGAGGTGGTGCAGTGCTACATCCGCGACCTGGGCACAAGCATTGAGCAGCCAGTCCGCAGGCTCAAGGGATTCGAGCGTGTGACTCTGAAGCCGGGCGAATCGCGGAAGGTAACGTTCCATCTTGGCTTCGAGGATCTGTCGTTCTTCAATCAGCAGGGGAAAGAGGTCGTGGAACCGTCGGACTACACGGTGTGGATCGGCGGCAGCTCGCTGGCAACGCAGAAGGCGGAATTCAGGATCACGCAATAGCAGGTCAGGCGAATTTCACAGGTTGCCCCAAGTGGCCGGCAGGCATCCCAGCAAGCAGAATTGCGTGGGGTGCCGGGCCGGACCTCGCCCGATTCGCATTCCATGAGGGTGGGCTGCAAATGTTGAAGATTGAAAGAATCCTCTGCCCGGTTGATTTTTCGGAATTTTCAGCAAGGGCGTACGACTACGCGCACTCGCTGGCGCGACACTACGGAGCGATGCTGTTCGTTCTCCACGTTGTGCGCGCGATCACGATCGATCCTACTTTTCTGACGACGACAATGATCGATCAGGTCTACTCGCAGCAGGCCGCCGACGCCAAGGCGCAGATTGCGAAGCTCGCGGAAAAACAGGCTGGTGAAGCGGTCCAGACCCAGGTTACAGTGCAGATGGGGCTCGTGGCCGACTCCATCCTGTCGTTCGCGAAGGACCGCGACGCCGACCTCATCGTAATGGGCACGCATGGCAGGCGCGGGCTGGATCGCGTGCTGATGGGGTCCACCACGGAGGCGATTTTGCGTAAAGCGCATTGTCCGGTGCTGGCCGTCCGGGAGCCGGTCCGTAGCTTTGTGCGCCCGGAGAGTCCGGATGATCCGGTCCATATTCAGAAACTTCTCTGCTGCGTTGATTTTTCGGAACACTCTCCGCGCGCGCTTGAATATGCGTTTTCGCTGGGTCAGCAATACAACGCGGAGGTCGCGCTGCTGCACGTAATTGAAGACGGGAAGGGCGCTCCGGGGAAGAGCGAGCAGGCAATGGCCAGCATGGAGCAACTTGTTCCCGATGAAGTGCGGGATTGGGCGTCTGTGGTCCCCGCGGTGCGAAGCGGCAGGTCCTATGAGGCGATCATTGAGTACGCCTCGGAGGCGGAGACCGATCTTATCGTGATGGGCGTGCGCGGACGCAACGTCGTGGATCTCGCGGTCTTCGGCTCTACAACCCATCGAGTGATTCAACTTGGCCCCTGCCCGGTGCTGGTGGTGAGGGCATAGGAGGAGCCATGCCTCTGCCGTCGGAACTCGAAGATAAATTGCGTGAACTGTCGCTTGTGCCGCCCACCACCATGCCGGTGCTGAGCGTCTATCTCGACGCGCGTCCGGACCAGCATGGGCGAGACAACTTCGGGCCATTTCTTCGCAAGGAGTTCAAGGCGCGCGGGGGGACCTGGCCGACGCGCTCCGCTGAGAGGGCAAGTTTTGATAAAGACGCGGAGAGGATCATGGAGTGGCTGGGGACGGATCTTCGTCCTTCGTCTAACGGCGCCGCGATCTTCGCCTGCTCGGACATTGGGTTGTTTGAGGCGCTTCAATTCGATGCGCCCTTTCAGGCGAATGAGCTTTTTGTTTATCACCAGCCGCACCTGTACACACTGGCCAGGCTCCTTGACCAGTACCGCCCCTATGCCGCGGTTATTGCGGACACGAATTCAGCGCGGATTTTTGTGTTTGGCCTCGGGCGCACCGTCCAGGCTGACACCATTGCCAACCCAAAAGTCAGAAGCCGTTCGATCATTGAAGGCTGGTGGCTTCGCCGCTTTCAACTGAAAGTTGAGAACGATCATCTGCGCCACGCCAAGCAGGTGATCGCGCAGCTTGAGCGCATTGTGCGCGAGGAGAAGATCGACCACATCCTTTTCGCCGGGGACGAGGTGATCCTGTCGCTCATGCGCGAGCAGCTCTCGCCCACCCTGGCGAGCAAGGTAGTGGAGGAAATGAAGCTGGACATTGCCGCACCAGAGCACGAAATTCTGCGGGCCACACTGCGCGTGATTCAGGAAGAAGACGCGCGCACCGACGCTGAGCGCGTCCACGCCATGATTGACGATTATCGGGCGGGTGGGCTGGCCGCTGTCGGCATCCACGATGTGTTGGCCGCCCTGTCGAATGGCCAGGCGGACACGGTGTTCCTCAGCGCTAACTTTGAGCAAATGCATCCGGGGGAAGAAAAACTGCCCAGAGCGCTCGTTCCAGAGCTTACCGGAATGCCTGCCGGCACGAGCGTGCGGGTGACGGACGCAATTGT
Organism: Acidobacteriaceae bacterium; assembly: GCA_035765555.1. Lineage (GTDB taxonomy): Bacteria > Acidobacteriota > Terriglobia > Terriglobales > Acidobacteriaceae > Silvibacterium. The sequence goes on along the minus strand of DASTXK010000268.1, from coordinate 617 downwards.
CACCAGAGCGTATCAGACAGGCGCCGAGGTACGCTTCATTGAAGACCCCGAGCTATTAGCAAATGTTGGCGGCATTGGAGCATCGTTGCGGTACAGGCTGTAGAGCAGCAGTATTGGAACCATTCCCTCGATTGCCCCGCCCCCAGGCACCCGCTACACTGAAATGTAAGAAGAAAGGCCAGCGAAATGCTTGTCGTTATGAAGCCGCACGCGACGGCGGAGGAAATCCAGTCTGTTTGCGGGCACATTGAGCAATTGGGCTATCGTCCGCATCCGATGCCCGGAGCGCAGCGCACCGCCATCGGCATCACCGGCAACAAGGGGTCGGTCGAAGCCCCCATTCTCGAAGAGCTTCCCGGGGTCGCCGAAGTCATCGTGGTCTCCAAACCGTACAAGCTGGTGAGCCGCGATGTGAAGGAAGAGAACACGGTCATCCGTTTCCCCGGAACCAATGCCACGATTGGCGGGCGCGATCTGGCGATGATCGCCGGACCTTGCTCCATTGAAACCCGCGACCAGGCCTTCGCCGCAGCCGAGCAGGTGGCCGCCGCTGGCGCGCAGTTTTTTCGCGGAGGCGCCTACAAGCCTCGCACCTCGCCCTATGCCTTTCAGGGACT
>DASTXK010000267.1:0-2908 GCA_035765555.1 Acidobacteriaceae bacterium | reverse complement strand
AAGATCATCTCGCAGATAGATCCGAATCTCGCCGTCGCCGACATCCTCACGCTCGATCAGGTCATTGGCAAATCCACCGTGTCGGCCAGCTTTGATGCGACGCTGCTTGCCATCTTTGCTCTGTTGTCGCTGGTGCTTGCGGCGGTAGGGCTGTTCGGAGTGCTCTCCTACATCGCGACGCAGCGCCAGGGGGAAATCGGGATTCGCATTGCGCTGGGCGCGCAGCGCGAGCAGGTGCTGTGGCTCATGCTGCTCGACGGGTTGAAGCCCGCGATCATCGGCCTCATCGCAGGGCTGATCGCCAGCGTGGCCGCCACGCGGCTCATCCAATCGCTGCTGTTCGGGACGAAGCCGCTCGATCTCGCCGTCTTTGTGCTGGTGACGTGCGTGCTGCTGTCCGTGGCCGCCGTTGCCTGTTTTATTCCCGCGTGGCGCGCTTCTCGTCTTGACCCGATGCGGGCTTTGCGCATCGAATAGAGCGGTTTCAGAAAGGGACAATAAATGAAAGTCATGTACACCGCTGAAGTCACCACCGTGGGCGCCCGCCATGGGCACGCAACCAGCTCCGACGGGCTGATCGATTTGGACCTCGCCCGGCCTGTCGAAATGGGAGGCACGGGCAAGGCCACCAATCCGGAGCAGCTTTTTGGCGCCGCTTACTCCGCTTGCTTTGGCGGGGCCGTGGAGTACAACGCGCAGCAGAAGAAGATCAAGACCGGGGACATTACGGTGAAGTCGCGGGTCTCGGTGGGACGCTTTGATGCCGGCGAGGGCGAAGGGTTTGGCATCAAGGTCGATCTGGACGTGACGCTACCGGAAATGGAGCAGTCCGCCGCGGAGGAGCTTGTCGCCTGGGCACACCGCACCTGCCCTTATTCAAACGCCACGCGGGGCAACGTTGAGGTCAACATCACGACGCATGGTGGGAAAGGATAGTTTCGTCCCGCAGGACATCATCCACATGCATGCAGCTTTGCGCGCGATCAATCTGCCGCATCAGCCCGCATAGCACTTTTCCCGGGCCGACTTCCACAAACTGCGCCGAACCCTCCCCCACAAGCAGCCGCATCGATTCGACCCAGCGCACAGGCCCTGTGACTTGCCGGATCAGCGCATCGCGAAGAGCCTCGGCCTTGGTGCGCGCCACCGCGTCAACATTCACCACCACTGGGATCCGCGCGTCGGAGAAATTCAGGCCGCGCAGCACTTCCGCGAGCCTGTCCTGAGCGGGCTGCATGAGCGCGCAATGGAAAGGGGCGCTGACCGGCAGCGAAACGACGCGCTTCGCGCCGCGTTCTTTCGCGAGAGCACCGGCGCGCTCGACCGCCGCCGCCGCGCCGGAGATCACAGTCTGCTCGGGAGAATTAAGGTTGGCCGCCGAAACCACGCCGCCCATTTCCGCCGCCGCATCAGCGCAGGCGCGGGCCGCTTCTTCTGAACTCAGCCCCAGCACTGCCGCCATTGCGCCCTCGCCCGCCGGAACGGCCTCCTGCATAAAACGCCCGCGGCTGCGCACGGTCTTCACTCCGTCGGTGAATGACAGCACGCCCGCCGTCACATCCGCCGAGTATTCCCCGAGCGAGTGTCCGGCGACGAAATCAGGAACGATGCCCCGCTCGGCCAACACGCGCTGCGCCGCCACCGACACGGTGAAGATGGCGGGCTGGGTAAACTCCGTCAGCTTCAGTTGTTCTTCCGGCCCCTCAAAGCAAAGCCGCGAGAGCGAAAAGCCCAGCGCGTCATCGGCTTCCTCAAAGGTCTGCTTGGCCGTGGGATACTTCTCGGCAAGCTCGCGTCCCATTCCAACAGACTGCGAGCCTTGCCCTGGGAAGAGAAAAACCAGTTTCGTACTCATGCGTAGATCAGTGTATCGCGCAAGGCTTACGACTTGGGCGCGGGCTTCTTAGGAGTGGTCCGGTGGCGGGTGGTCTTCTTCGCGGGTTTTTTCTCCGGGCCATCGACAATGATGGTCTCGTGCTTTGTTACCGGAGCGGCATTCGCGGCCCTCACCGCTGTTTCAAGAGCAATGAGCCGGGTTTCGTGCCGCTGCGCGGTATTCAGAATCGAGTCGGCCAGTTGCCGTCTTGCGCTCTCAAGACTCCGCAGAGATGATGCAATGCTGCGGGCCTCATCTGACGACGCGCCCAGGTCCGCTGTCTGCGATACGCGCAGCAGCACATCATAGAGCGCGTCCACATTGCGGTACACGGCGAATGACGCGGGCACCGACGCCGGAGCGGCATCGGCCTTGGCGAGCAGGCCGGGAAGCGTGCCGCCCAAGTCGCGCTGAATCGAATCCACGTCCTGCTCCGAGGCCTTGCGAAAATCGCCGGGAACTTTCCATTTGGAAATTCTTAAATCAGCCGTGGAGCTTTGGACGTCGGAAAGCGCGGACCGCAAAATCGAGGACGGTGGAACCACCGCCGGAGCGGGAGTGGCGGGCGCCTGACCAAGAGCGGTAACGGCAAAGGCGAGGACGAGAGCAGCCGGAATTGTATGGAATCTTAAGCGCATTTGGAATTATGAGGATGCTGTATTCAGCGCGACAGTTGCCGCCCTCTTGGAGGTTTGACGAATCAAATCGCGTCAACGACAATGATTAAGACGAGTATACCGCTCGTATGACGAGGATGCTTGCAGGGCGAGTTCGCTCAATGTGGGCCTGTGGCGCAGCTGGGAGCGCGCTTCCATGGCATGGAAGAGGTCGTCGGTTCGATCCCGACCAGGTCCACCATACAGTCTTAAGTCTTCTGAGACTTGTAAATTAGCGCCAACGGTCCCCAGATTTCCCCGCAAAACGCGTGTTTTTTGCTCCTGAAGGACACAGGAGAGGGTTCTCCGCTTTCAGGATTCGGGTGGAAATCGGCCCTATTCTCTGATCGGGAAATGCCGAGTGTCCTCCGGAAAG
>DASTXK010000266.1:0-6822 GCA_035765555.1 Acidobacteriaceae bacterium | reverse complement strand
CATCGACACCAGCATGGGACTCACCCCTACCGGCGGCATCCCCATGTCCACGCGCACCGGAGACCTCGACCCCGGCATCCTCATCTTCCTCATGCGCAACAACCGCCTCGATGCCGATGCCCTTGAAACCCTCCTCAATCGTCAGTCCGGCCTTGCCGCACTCTCCAGAGGAGAATCCGACATGCGCCGCCTTAAGGCCGCCATGGAATCTGGCGACAAAAACGCCGCCCTCGCCATCCATGTCTTCACCACGGCCATCCGCAAATTCATCGGCTCCTACGCCGCCGAACTCGGCGGACTCGACCTCCTCATCTTCACCGGAGGCATCGGCCAGCACAGCAGCTTCGTCCGCCGCCTGGTCTGCCATGGACTCGAATTTCTCGGCATCCGCTCCGGCGAAGAAGGCCCCGGCTCCAAAATTCTCGCTCTCCCCAGCGACGAAGAAACCCAGATCGCCCGTCACGCCCGCCGCCTCCTGAGCCACTAAAATCCAACAACACGATGTCATTCTGAGCGGAGTCCGCGATCCGGGGTCCCCGGCAAGCGGGTTTTCGCTTGCTGGGGTGGTAAGCGGACGAAGTCGAAGAATCTGCGGTTTTCATCCAGTCCCGTTACCTTCGGCATCAGGACAGCACTCCATCCTCTCGTTATCCTCTTCTTCATGCAGGATGGCTGCTACTACACATACATCGTGGCCAGCCGCACGCATATTCTCTACGTCGGCGTGACCGGCAACATCGAACGCCGCATAAACCAGCACAAGAACCCTCATATCGGAAGCTTTACGGGAAGATACAACTGCAATCGCTTGGTCTGGCTCGAGCGCTATACGTCCGCCAGCTCCGCCATTGCGCGCGAGAAGCAACTGAAACGTTGGCGTCGTGCAAAAAAGATTGAACTCATCGAAACTCAGAATCCAACTTGGATCGATCTCAGCGAAAACTGGGGAAAGTCATTTCTTAAGGCTGACGATTAGTACCCCCAGCCGATGTCATTCTGAGCGGAGTCCGCATCGCGGACGAAGTCGAAGAATCTGTGGTCTCCCAGCGTCTGTCAACCCCCTCCAACCCTCCACAATTTTTCAACTTCCTCAATCCAAAGCTCAAATTCTCCTCGCCCAAAATGTATGTGAATTATTCCCAAAAGCTATACTGGATATAGGGGAGAAATTCAGGCTTGCGTGTGGGTGCCCCATGTCTCGCAGAGACATGGGATAGCTCTCTAAGTATTTGAAAAAGGCTGACTTACAGGTAAGTTCTTTGTTATGTCGGAAGTACGGCCGCAACCAGCCTCTAAACCACAGAAAACAAAGGAAACCGGGAATAATTTAATCACGTTTTAGGAGGACATCACTTGACCGACATCTCGCCCGTCCCGCTGACCATTGAAGGCGCTTCCGTCCTCCATCAATTATTCGAATTCGACTGGAAAGCCTGGCGCGGCTCGCCCGACCGCCACCGCATCCTCGAAGAAGCCGCCGCAGCCCTCCACGATCTCGAACCCGGCAAGCAGGCCGAAGGCGAGCAGTCCAGGACCATTCAGTCTGCCCTTTACTCCGTCCTCGGACACAAGGGCGATCTCATGCTGGTCCACTTCCGCGACTCCATCGAGGACCTCAATCGCATCGAACTGGCCCTTGCCCAGACCGGCTTCCATAGCTTTCTCAGGCCGAAATTCTCCTACCTCTCCATCGTCGAACTCAGCCTCTACGAGTCCTCCCGCAAGACCTATGCCTCGCTAGCTGAGCAGGGACTCGAACAGCACTCACCCGAGTGGAACGCTGCCATCGAAAAGGTCCTCGACCGCCAGCGGGAAGCAATGGCCCAGCGTCTCTTTCCTTCCATCCCGGCCACCAAGCACATCTGCTTCTACCCCATGAACCGCCTGCGCACCGGCGATCAGAACTGGTACGCGCTGCCTCTGGACCAGCGCCGCCAACTCATGCACGACCACGGCATGATCGGCCGCCGCTACGGCGACCGGGTCCGCCAGATCATCAGCGGCTCCATCGGCCTCGATGATTGGGAGTGGGGCGTCGATCTCTTTGCCGACGACCCAGCCGTCTTCAAACAACTCATCTACGAGATGCGCTTCGACGAGGCCAGCTCCCTCTATGCCGACTTCAGCTCGTTCTACGTCGGCATCCGGCTCCCCGTTGACCAGCTCGCCGCCTGGACCGAAGGCCGCCTCGGCGAAGCCTCATAGCCCGCCTCAACCGCCCGCGGCCCTATGGTAAAGTCAACTTAAAGGCGTGGAGAGATGGCCGAGTGGCTGAAGGCGCACGCTTGGAAAGCGTGTATGCTCGAAAGGGCATCCAGGGTTCGAATCCCTGTCTCTCCGCCAGAAATGCTTCGGTTGCGCTTTGCGTCAAGGGTTCGAATCCCTGTCTCTCCGCCATCTTAAGCCGTCCTCGGCCAATCCGCCCAAAGTCAATAAGTTACAATCAACCTTCTTCGCAAATCCTCATCTAAGCCTTTAGAGATATGGACAACGAGACGGCTTTTCAGCCCATTGAAAACTACGGCGTCATCGGGAACATGCGCTCCATTGCGCTTGTCTGCACCAACGGCAGCATCGATTTCCTCTGCTTCCCCAATTTCGACTCCCCAACGGTTTTCGCCGCTCTGCTCGATCCTCAGCGTGGTGGCCATTTCTGCATCCATCCCGACCTGCCGAAGATGCGGACCAAGCAGCTTTACCTGCCGGACACCAACATCCTGCTGACCCGTTTTCTCTCCGACGAGGGCGTGGTCGAGGTCACAGATTTCATGCCTGTGGTTGAGGACAAGGACCGCCATCGCTACGGCCACCACATCCTCCGCATGATTCGCGTCATCAAGGGCGAAGTTCGCTTTAAGATGCGCTGTGCGCCGCGATTCGACTATGCGCGCAGCCGGCACACCGTTACCTGCGAAGACCACTCCATCTGCTTCATCCCTGCCAGTGAATGCCCCAGCATGACCCTGCACGCCACCTTCCCCATGCGGGCCGACGGCGACGACGCCGTCGCGGAGTTTACTCTTAAGGCCGGCGAAACAGCCACTGCGGCCTTCGGCCAGATTGACGAGGAGGAGCAGACCGGTCAGGCCGTGCTCGACCCCAGGAACATCGAAGAACACTTCGAGGAAACGGCCAAATTCTGGCGCGGATGGATCGCGCACTCCAATTACAAGGGCCGCTGGCGCGAAATGGTCAACCGCTCGGCCCTCATGCTCAAGCTGCTCACCAGCGCGCAATACGGATCGCTCATCGCAGCCCCAACCTTCGGCCTGCCCGAACACATCGGTGGCGAGCGGAATTGGGACTACCGCTACACCTGGCTTCGCGACTCCTCCTTTTCGCTCTACGCTTTCATTCGCCTGGGTTTCCTGGAGGAGACCTATGCCTTCACCGCCTGGATCCGCGACCGCATGCACGAGGACGCACAGCACGGGCCCTTACAGCTGATGTACCGCCCCGACGGCCGCCAGAAGCTCGACGAGGAGGTTCTGAATTCTTTCTGTGGCTATAAGAACTCGCGGCCTGTCCGCATTGGCAATGCCGCCTATACGCAGCTCCAACTCGATATTTACGGCGAGTTCATGGACGCCGTCTATCTCTCAAATAAGTACGGCGATGGTATCTCCCACGATGGCTGGATGGGCCTTCAGCGCATCCTCGACTGGCTTAGCAAAAACTGGAAGCGTCCCGATGAAGGCATTTGGGAAGTACGCGGCGGACGCAAAGAGTTCCTGCACTCAAAGCTCATGTGCTGGGTGGCGTTTGACCGCGCCGTCCGCCTCGCCGCCAAACGCTCCCTCGCCGGCCCCACGCTCAAGTGGCGGCAGACCCGCGACGAAATCCACGATTACATCTACGAAAACTACTGGAGCGAAATGCTAAAGTCATTCGTTCAATACAAGGGCGCAGAGGCGGTCGATGCGTCCGTTCTGCTGATGCCCCTCATGCGCTTCATCAGCCCCGTCGATGGACGCTGGCTCCTCACCATGGAGGCAATCGAGCGGCATCTGGTGGAAGACACTTTGGTTTATCGCTACGACAATGCCATGTCTCCCATCGACGGCCTGCGCGGGGAGGAGGGCAGCTTCACCGCCTGCTCCTTCTGGTACATTGAGTGCCTCGCCCGCGCACACCAGACCGAAAAAGCCCGCCTGCTCTTCGACAAAATGCTCGGCTACGCGAACCACCTGGGACTCTACTCGGAAGAGTTGGGGTTAAGCGGCGAGCACCTCGGGAACTTCCCCCAAGCGTTCACTCACCTCGCGCTCATCTCCGCCGCAACCTTTCTCGACCGCGAGCTGGACGGCCATAACAAAACGCCCTGGCGCTAGGGCGACAGATAAGCATCGCGTAGAAATCCGAAGTCCCCCGACGGCGAAACGTGGACGTTCTTCAGCCTGCGGGTATGAACAATTACGGTATCCAGATACCACAGATCAAGCGTGGGCAGATCGCGCGCCAAAATCTGCTGCACCTTCACATAATCGTCACGCTGCTTCGTCTCGTCGAGCGTTCCCGCCGCGTCATTCAGCAGCGCGTCCAGCTCCGGGTTGGAATAGAACCCGCGGTTGCTGCCATGCGGCGGAAAGCTGGCCGAGGAGTACGCATATTGGAAGATCGCCGGCTGCTCATTGCCCCCGATCCAGCGCGATGGGGCCATTTCAAAGGCGCCGCGCGTCAGGTCAGCGTAGAAGGTCGCGAACTCATAGCTGCGCAGATCCAGCGCGATCCCGATCTTCGCCAGTTCCTGCTGGATCACATCGGCCGTCAAACGCCTTGTCTCATCGGTCGAGGTCTTCATCCCCAGGTGGAAGCGGATTCCATTCGCGCCGCGTTTGTATCCGGCCTTGTCCAGCAGGTCGTTGGCCGCCGCCGGGTCATAAGGATACTTCTCCGTATCGTCCGTCCATGCCCAATGCTGCGCGGGCAGCAGACTGTTTGCCGGCCGCGCCTGGCCTCGTAGCAACGAGCGAATAATAAGGGGCCGATTGATCGCCTGCGCGATTGCGCGCCGCACACGCACATCGCCCAGATAGCGATTGCGCAGGTTGAAAACTATGTAGTCAATCTCCGAGCCCGGCCCATCTTCGACCACGAGATTCGGGCGCTGCCTGAGCGCATCCGCCATGTCCGCCGTAAGCGCGTTCACGGCCACGTCCGCCGAGCCTTTCTCCAGCTCTAGCGCGCGTGTCGTTGTATCGGGAACAACGGCGAAGCGGACCCGTTCAATCTTCGGCTTGGGTCTCCAGTAGTTCGGCGAACGCTCCAGCACCACGTCGCGGTCCGACTGCTGGCTCACGAAACGGAAGGGCCCGCTGCCGATGGGGTGCTTCCAGAAGTCGCGTCCGCTGCCGTAAGGAACAATGCCAATGCCGCCGTTACACAGGTTCCACAACAGCCCCGGATCGGGCTCGCTCATCCGGATAATCACCGTCGCCGGATCGGCCGCTTCAATGCTCGCGATGTGCTTATAGGCCCCGGCCTTGACCGAAACAATGGTCCCGTTCATCACCGAATCCAGCGTCCACTTCACATCGCGCGAGGTCAGCAGGCGCCCATCCTGAAAATGGACGCCCGTCCGCAGATGGAAGACATAGGTCTTGGGGTCCGGAATCTCCCAGCGCACCGCGAGGTCAGGGTCGATTCCAAAATGATCGTTGCGCTGGACAAGCGAGTCGAAGATAAGCGCGTCAATGTGCTCCGCCTGCGCATCCGTCCCGATGCGCGGATCGAGGCTATTTGGGCTGTTTTCGATCAGCACCGTAACGGTGTTGCCGGGCGCGTGATGCCCGCATCCGGCAAGCAGCGAAGCAAGGCAAACCAGAGCGGCGCACAGGCCGAACCTCCTAAACATAGGAAATCTCGCCAAGGATTGCGGGCTTCAACGCTCCCGTTGCCGCCGGAACATTTCCCGGCAGACGATGCCACGTTTGCCACGCGAGCAGCGCGAAAGCGACAGCCTCCTTCGCCTGCGACGGAAGCCCAGCGTCATCGCTCACCATCACTTTGTATCCGCGCGGCCCCAGCCGTTGCCGCAGCATGTTCATCAAAGTGCGGTTGCACGAGCCTCCTCCGGAGACAATAAAGTCCGCCCGTGACTCGCCAATCAGATGCACAAACCGCTCACACGCCAGAACGATGCTTTCCACAGTGAGAGCGGTTGCGGTGGCAACGGCGTCCTCCGGTCCGCCTCCAGCCCGCTTGCAACTCCGCAGAAATTCTGCCGCGAAGTCGCTTCCAAACTGCTCGCGGCCAGCGGATTTTGGCGGGGCCTTCCTGAAGTATGGCTCACGAAGCAGAGGCCCAAGCACGCCATCCAGCACTCGCCCCCGCGCGGCAAGCTTTCCATCGCGGTCATACTTCTTCCCGAAGAGCCGGGCCGCCAGCGCATCAATGACCATGTTGCCAGGGCCGGTGTCGAACGCGATGAGTTTGTCCGCGCTCGCGCCCGCCGGAATCGCGGTGAGGTTCCCAATTCCTCCAATGTTTTGCAGAATCCGCGCTCGTTTTGGGTGGGCGAACAACACAAAATCCAGCAGCGGAACCAACGGCGCGCCCTCACCTCCAGCGGCCATGTCGGCGGGACGAAAATTGGAAACCACCGGGACGCCGATTTCGCGCGCAATCAGCGCCGGTTCGCCTATCTGCCGAGTGCAGGCGACCTGCCTTCCCGCATAGCTGGCGGCTTTCGCCTGATGGTAGATGGTCTGCCCATGGCAACCGATCAAGTCCAGCTTCATCGGATATTTCATCAGCGCCGCGCGGATCGCTTCCGCGTAAGCAATGCCGAGCCGCCAGTTCAGCCGTGCCAGTTCCGCCGTC
>DASTXK010000265.1:0-21770 GCA_035765555.1 Acidobacteriaceae bacterium | reverse complement strand
GGTCTCCAGGTTTCAGGCGGCTGGATTCGATTTCAAGGCGAATGGCATTCTGAATCTTTCTGTAAGCCGGCTCGCCGTCGCGGATCCGCGTCTTTATCAAGATGCCTCTCTGGGTGCTATATAGCGGCAACGGTAACACGGGCCTGCGGGAGAGTAAAGAAGCGGTGGAAATCTGACCCGGAACCGCGGGGCGCGGGCGCGGGCGATTTCCCATGGAAACGCGGCTCTCCGGTGATTCCGTGCGACCGCCCGGGGCTCATGACGCAGTCAGATTGGGACGAATTTATTTTCTTGACACACTCTGGCGAATTGCTATATAGCTCTTTAGTCCCATAGAAAACGGCGCGCCAGTGCTCTGAAATTTAGTCAACGCGCGCGATCGTTCCCTCCCCGTATTATGTGGGGCCGGTGGGCGTTTGCAAGCAGCCGTTGCTATCCGCCGATTCAGCAGTTCCCAAGTTGCGCGTTGTGCATTTTATTCGGAGGCTCCAAATGAAGTTCAAAAGTATCTTTGCAATGGTTTCGATGGCGGGAATGCTGCTTCTCGCCGGAGGCGTATCGCGGGCGCAGACTATCACGGCCCGTGTTACCGGATCGGTCACAGACCCCAGCGGGGCGGAGATTCCAAACGCCACCATCACGGTGAAAAACCTGTCGACGGGCGTTCAGGTCAGTACCAAGTCCGACCAGAACGGCTCTTACAATTTCCAGTTTTTGCCCATTGGCACGTACAGCATTACCGGCGCCGCGCAGGGCTTCGGAAGTACCTCGGCTGGACCGCTAACTTTGGAAATTGACCAGATTGCGCGCGTCGACCTCAAGCTCGAGGTGGGGGAAGTTTCGACGACGGTCAACGTAAGCGACGTGGGCGCCGTATTGCAGACCCAGAGCTCCACGGTCGCTACGACAGTGACGGCCAACACGATCGAGAACTTGCCGCTGAGCGGAAATAACTTCCAGGTGGCGGCCGTGTTTGTGCCTGGCGCTGTGCTACCGCGCTTCGACATGGAAGGTGGCTCCAACGGTTTCGAGCGCAATACCAATCCCGCAACCCTTCCATCCTTCAACGGCAACCGCCAGCAAGGCAATAACTACATCATGGACGGCGTGGAGATCAACGAGCCGACCAATAACCTGATTGGTTACAACCCCGCGCCGCAGGCACTCCAGGAAATGCGGACGATTACGGCGAACGCCGACGCCGAATACGGAGACGTGAACGGCGGCGAGATGGTTCTGGTCACCAAAGGCGGAACCAATCAGTTTCACGGCAGCGTTTACGAGTTTTACGAGAACCAGGCGCTGACCGCGAACCTGTGGAGCAACAACTATAACCAACTTCCCAAAGGAGTCTTTCACCAGAACATCTTCGGAGCGACTCTTGGTGGGCCCGTTCTCAAGGACAAGCTCTTCTTTTTTGTCGACTTTGAAGGAACGCGCAATAACGCGTCGGGCGAAGGTTCGGCAAGCGTGGCAACGGCCAAGATGCGCACTGGCGATTTTTCCGAGCTTCTGAATACGCCAGGGGTTACTTCTCTCCCGCTTTACAATCTGGCGCCATCCGCCACTAATCCGACCGGGGGCTGGGCGGGTGCCAGCGCATACCCCAACAATCAAATTCCGATTAACAATTCCGTAGCGGCCTACCTGTTTGCGCATCCCGAGATCTACCCCCTGCCGAACCATGCGCCGAGAGCGAACACCGTGGATGCGAACAATTACCAGGCCCCGACGGCAGGCGTCATCAAGAACAACCAGGGTGATATACGCGTGGATTGGGCACTCGACGCGAAAGATTCGCTGATGTTTCGTTATTCCGACGGCGACGCCTATGACTTCAGCCCGCTGGTCGTCCTTCCCGTCACCTTCCCGACAGGCAACGATTACCCGTTCCACAGCGGCGTTGTGAACTGGGTTCATACTTTTTCACCTTCGCTAGTGAATCAGGCCCGGGCGGGAATTTCGCGGGTCCAGTGGTTCAACGGCATTCCGACAGATCCTACCGGACAATTCGGTATGAACGGCAATCAAGCTGTCGGAATTCCCGCTCCGCAGGCATATCCCGGGTTCAGCCAGATAAGTCTCTCCAGCACCGAGTCCAACGTTGGAAGTGCCGGCATTGTTCAGAACTTTCTGGACAACATATTTAATTATGGCGACGACCTGGTCTGGCAGCACGGAAGGCACACCACGAAATTCGGCGTGCAGATCGTCCGTTATCAGCAAAACAACTATTACGCAGGCAACTACGGCGCCCTGGGTCAGTTCATTTATGACGGCACTTACACCAGCAACGGCACGAAAGCTGGAAAGGGTTACGGCTTTGCGGATTTTGTTCTGGACCAGGCGGACACGACAGATGTGGGCGGAGTGGCCGGCCCCGTAGGCCAGCGCCAGTACCGCGATGCGTTTTATGTGCAGGACGACTGGAAGGTGCTTCCCAACCTGACCCTGAACCTGGGTCTTCGTTACGGCTACGATCAGCCGATGTATGAGGTGAACGACAAGGAAGTGAATGTTGATATCAGCAAGGCGTCGCAATGCACCGCGACGAATGACACCACGAACCCCTGCCTGATGTTTGCCGGCCAGAATGGCAACAGCCGCGCGCTGTATGAGCCGTTCTACGGCGAGGTGATGCCGCGCATCGGCTTTGCATGGCAGTTTGATCCTAAAATCGTGGTACGTGGCGGTTACGGAATCACCGACTTTCTGGAGGGTACGGGCGCCAATCTGCGGCCGACCATGAATCCGCCGTTCTTTTCGCAGTTTGTGAACGACCCGGCCAAGCCCGGCAGCACCTCCGCTGGGAATCCGCTGAGCGTCAGCAACGGGTTCAGCAACGGAACACAGGCAGCGATTACACAGTACGACGCGTGGGACAAACATCTGAAGCCGGCTATGGTGCAGCAGTTCAACCTGACAATGGAGTTCCTCCTCAACTCCAGCACAACGGCGCAGATGGGCTATGTGGGAGAAGTTGGACGACATTTGATCGTGCCGGCATCGGCTGACCAATGGACGCAGCCCTTCAGTGGTCCTGGGCAGCCTCCTCCGTCTATTGTGCCTTTTTATAACCTGGTGGGACCCAGCGGCCGTGTCGTCGTAACGGTTTCCGAGGCTGTGGAAAACTACAATGCCCTGCAGGCGACTCTCCGCCATCGCCAGAGCAACGGCCTGGAGTACACGCTGAACTATACCTGGTCGAAGTCCATGACCAACAATCCCGGTTTTTACGGCATATCCGGAGTAGACGGCGCCAGCGCGTACTGGCAGAACTATTACGATCCTCAATCCGATTACGGCCAATCAGGCTTCGATTTGCGCCAGTCGTTGAACGGCACCGCCGTCTGGCAGTTGCCGTTTGGCCGTGGCCGCAAGTTCGGCAGCAGCTGGAATCGGGCCACGGATGAGGCGCTCGGTGGATGGCGGCTCTCGGGCGACGTCATGCTTCACACCGGATTTCCGATCAATATGACCGGCTCCAACCGCTCGAACGTTCATGCCCGCACTGCCCGCGCCAACCAATACCGCCCGATGAAGATCGTGCATCAATCCGTGCGGCATTGGTTCGGCACCGATCCTTCCGCCAACCCTTGCAGCGACGTTAATGGCGACAATGGAATCTGCGCTTTTGGCAGCGCGCAGCCCGGGCATTTCGGGGATGCGCCTCCCAACAATGGCCCTCGCGCCCCCGGCTATCGGATCATCGATATGTCTTTGTTCAAATCGTTCCGCACATTTGAAGAGCAGAACCTGACCTTCCGTGTGGATGCCTTCAACACCTTCAACATGGCCAGCTATGCGGCGCCGACCTATGTCTCGGCGGCTAATGGCATTGATCCGGCGGTCTTCGCGGCCACTCCGGACAAATCCGTTGAGGGGGAGATTGACCACACGCTCTCACCCGCGCGGCAGTTCCAGTTATCGCTCATTTACAAATTCTGAAATTGAGGTAACGCCCGCCTGGTCGGAAATTCCGGTCAGGCGGGCTTTTTACCAGCCGTTGTTCTCCCAGGATTCAAAAGTTTTCAAGCTGCGCGTTGTGCATTTTATTCGGAGGGCTCCAAATGAAGTTCAGACGTATTTTTGCAATAGTATCCGTGGCGGGAATGCTACTTCTCGCCGCAGGCTTATCGTTCGGGCAGGCCATCACTGGCGCCATCAACGGTTCCGTTGTCGACGCCAGCGGCGCCGTCATTCCAGGGGCCTCCGTTGCCATTCAGGACACCGTTCATGGCATCCTGGTCCGCACGGTGGAGACGGACGCGAGTGGGAACTACTTCGCGCCTCAGCTCCAGCCCGGCGTCTATGCCGTGACGGCGACGGCAAAGGGATTTAAGTCCGCAAGCGTAGTGAATATTCATCTGACCGTCGGCGAGACGCGATCGGCCAACATGACACTGCCTGTCGGAAGCAGTTCGGAGACTGTGACGGTTTCAGCAACCGCCCTCCAGGTAAATACGCAGACGGCGGCCAACAGCACGCTCATCAACAGCGAACAGATTGTAGGATTGCCGCTGAACAATCGCAATTATGAGCAGTTGGTCGGCCTGCAGCCGGGCGTTGCGTATGGAGGCGGCGACCAGCTTTACATCGGGCTCTCAAACCCGTCCGGTCAGACCAACGTCGTATCGTTCTCCATCAACGGCCAGCGAAGCAGCGCCAACACCTGGACAGTGGACGGGGCGGACAACGTGGACCGCGGCTCCAATTACACGCTGCTGATTTATCCGAGCATCGATGCGATCGCTGAATTCAGGACCATCCGCAATACCTACAGCGCCGAATTCGGACGCAGCGCCAGCGGCCAGGTCAATCTGGTCACGAAGAGCGGCACCAACAGTCTGCACGGCGATCTGCATGAATTCAACCGCGGAGACTACGACGCGGCCAACAGCTACTCGAACAACCTCAACGGGATCAAGCGTCCTCCGCTGCATTACAACAACTACGGTTACACGATCGGCGGACCGGTGTGGCTGGGCAAACTTTATGACGGGCGCAACAAGACCTTCTTTTTCTTCTCTCAGGAATTCCGTCGCGTGATCACATACAGCTCGCTGATCCTTGCAGGCGACCCGACGGCCGATATGCGCGCCGGCACCTTCCCGCTTCCGGTCTGCGTAGCTGTGGACTCGAACGGGGCCTGCACCCAGACATCAACGCAGATTACCAATATCGACCCGACGGCGCAGGCCTACATCCAGGATGTGTTCGGCAACATTCCGGCGGGAAACATAGTGGACAGCAAGACCGGCTCAGCCATCACGCTCAATACGACGGCTCGCAACGTCTACAATGAAACGCAGGAAATCGGGCGCCTCGATCAGAACTTCGGAAGCAAATTAAGCGTGTTCTTCCGCGTGGTGAACGACTCGATTCCGACCATCGAGCCCGGAGGATTATTTTCAGGCGCAGGGTTCCCCGGTGTGGGCATCACCAGCACCAATTCACCGGGAAAGAACTACCTGGGACACTTCCTCTATACCGCTTCGCCGAACTTCCTCATTGATGGCGGCTTCGCGTACTCCTATGGCGCAATCCTTTCCGATCCGATCGGCTCCATGAATACCGCGCAGTCGCCGGACGTGAAACCAGTTTTGCCTTTCGTTTCGACTTTGGGCCGCATTCCCAGCCTTACATTTACCGGCGGGACGGCGATTACCAGTTTTGGCCCGTACCGCGATTACAACCGCGACCGCAACCCCTATGCCAACGTGACCTATATTCATGGCAGTCACTCGCTGCGGCTGGGCGCGAGCTATCACTACTATCAGAAGTCGGAAAACGCGGGCGGTGGCAACGCCGGAAGTTTCGGCTTCACCAACACCGGCCGCCCCTATTCATCATCGATCAGCTCGTTCTATCAGTCGTGGGCATGGTTTTTGTTGGGCCAGCAGGCATCGTTTTCCCAGGCGTCGCTCGATATTACTCCTGATATTCGCATGAAGCAGCTCGAGGCATATGTTCAGGACAACTGGAAGGCGACGCCACGACTGACGATCGATGCCGGCGTGCGCTATTCCTACTTCGAGCAGCCCACCGATAACCACAACATGCTGACGACCTTTAATCCTACGCTGTGGTCGGCATCCTCGGCGCCCGCAATCGACAACAAAGGAAACATCTGCACCACGGCCCCCTGTGCCGGCGGCGCGACGCCCAACGCAAACTACGACCCACTGAACGGAGTCGTTGTCGCGGGAACATCGGGAGCGCCCTTCGGAGACCACTCGGCCCCGCAGGCGCATCTGAATTTCGCACCACGAATTGGGTTCGCACTGGACCTTTTCGGCGACGGGAAAACGGCAGTGCGCGGCGGGTACGGTATAGCATTCGACTCGTCGTTAGTGGGCGACATCGAGCAGAATATCTTCGCCAACCCGCCCTATGTCCAGAGCATCTCGATTAACGCGGGTGGCCTCTCCAATCCGCTCTCGGGAACAGTGAAGGTCAGCGCTCTTCCGCCCGCGCTCCACGCCACGCAATATCAGTCGGCCATTCCATACGGACAACAGTTCAGTCTGGATGTGCAGCGGCAGTGGGCCCCGAATCTGATTTCCGACATTGGATATGTGGGTTCTCTCGGCACGCATCTGCTGGGCGAAGTGGACCTGAATCAGCCTCGTCCCGGCGCATGGCAGAGCCTGGGAGTTCCTCAAATTACCCGCTCCAACACGGCCCTGCTGAACCAAATCCGGCCGTACCGGGGATTCGATGCAATCAACGCCATCGAGCCCTGGTTCAACTCCAACTACCATTCGCTGCAGGCAACGATCGAGAAGCGCTTCGGCGATGGGTCGCTCATTAACGCGAACTACACCTGGTCGAGGGCGCTGACGGACAACCAGTCGGACCGCAGCACCGCCGTCCAGAACGTCTACAACATCGCCGGCGAATATGGGCCGGCCCAGTATGACATCACCAATATGTTTAACGCGGACTTCGTCTACGCGCTCCCGTTCTTCCGCAGGCACTCAGGTTTCGCCGGTCACGTTCTGGGCGGATGGCAACTCGGCGGGCTGGTCTATATGAACGGCGGACTGCCGCTGACCGTCACCACGAGCGCCGATCCAGCCGGCCTCGGCCTGCTCGACTCCGCCAGCGCCGCCGGCGCGCGGCCCGACCAGACCGGTGATCCCAATTCTGGATCGGGCATTCACCAGCGCCTGAATTGGTTCAATAAAAGCGTATTCGTGCCTAGCACCAGTGCAACCGTACCGGGCAACACGCGGAGGGGGTCCGTGCGAGGACCCGGATGGCAGCGGTGGGACCTGGCCCTCTACAAAACTTTTGCTCTTGGAGAGCACGTCCGGTTCCAGTTCCGCGGCGAAACCTTCAACACCTTCAACCACACAAATTTCAGCGGTGTCAGCACATCCAGCACCAGCGGCCTATTTGGTATGGTCACAAGTTACCGGGATCCGCGCATTATTCAGCTCGGGGCGAAACTGGACTTTTAGCTGATAAGGCCGCGTAGCGCCAACGCGGTTTGACGCCAAATACACCACAGCCCCGCCTGGCAGGAAGTATCGGTCAGGCGGGCTTTTTCATGTGAGAATCTTTCGGTGATCCGTTCGTTTGTCGTTTGCGTTCTTAATCTGTTTGTACTCGCCGGGTGTGTTCTTCCGGCATGCGCGCAGCCTGACTCAGCCCGGCCGGCGCTGATTCCCCAACCACGCGAATTTACTTCGCGACCTTCTATTTCGCTCGCGCACGGCGTCAGGATTCTGGTCCCCGGCCGCAATGCTGACGACCTGTTTGCCGCGAGTACCCTGACTTCGGAACTGAAGCAGCGCGGTGTTTCGGTGCGGAAGTCAGCTGGAGCGGCGCGGCTCTATCTGCTGCGCGATACCAGCGCGGTGGCCCGTCGCGTGATGCGCCGCGAAAAGATGCAATTTGATCCGGCCATGCAAGCGGAAGGTTATCTGCTGATCACGGAGGGCCGGAGCGCGTTTGTCATCGGCCACACCGCAACGGGCGTGTTCTATGGCGCGCAAACACTGGCGCAGCTAGAGCGGCCCGGCGGCAGAGGCCCGATTCTGACGGGGGCGGCCATTCGCGACTGGCCGGCTATGCGCTGGCGCGGGGTCCACGACGACCTGTCGCGGGGGCCGGTCCCGACGCTGGCTTTCCAGGAGCAGCAGATTCGCGCCTTCGCCGCGTACAAGCTGAACGTGTACTCGCCGTATTTCGAGAACACGATGCAGTACCGGTCGAATCCGCTGCCGTCGCTGCCGGGCGGATCGTTATCGCCTGCGGATGCGAAAGCGCTGGTGGAGTATGCGCGGCGATACCACGTCACCATCATTCCCGAACAGGAGGCCTTTGGGCACCTGCACAAGGTGCTGACGTGGCAGAAATACACGCACCTGGCGGAGATTCCCAATGGTACGGTGCTGGCGCCGGGACAGCCGGGTTCGATGAAGCTCATCACGCAGTGGTTTGATGAGCTGGCGGGCGAGTATCCCGGCCCGTTTTTGCACATCGGGGCCGATGAGACATTCGAGCTGGGCCAGGGACAGACCTCCGCCCAAATGAAGCAACGTGGGCTGGGCGCGGTCTATATCGACTTTCTTACGCGAATACATGGGGCGCTCGCGCCGCTTCATCGGCAGCTTCTGTTCTGGGGAGACGTTGCGATGAATAGCCCCGATCTTGTTCCCCGGCTCCCGCACGACATGATTGCCGTGGCCTGGCACTATGAGCCGTCTGCAAATGGCTATGACCGCTGGCTTGATCCGTATACGAAGGCGGGGATGGAAACCTGGGTGGCTCCGGGCGTGAACAACTGGAACCGCGTGTGGCCGAACTTTAATCTGGCGCTGGGAAACATTCAGGGCTTTGTGGCCGCCGGACAAAAGGCCGGAAGCACTGGAATGCTGAACACCATTTGGAACGACGACGGCGAAGGGCTGTTTGCGCAGGACTGGTACGCGGTGCTGTTTGGCGCGGCGGCGTCGTGGCAGCCGGGGACCAGCGACATTGCCAAGTTCCAGAGCGATTTTGGCCCGGTATTTCACGGCGACCGAAGCGGCGACATTGACGAAGCCCAAGCCGCGCTGATGCAGGCGCACCAGGCGCTAACGCGAGCGGGTCTGGAAGACGCAAGGAACGCATGGTTCTGGGCCGATCCCTGGAGCCAGCAAGGCCAGGAGGTCTCCGCAAAGTTGCTGCCGGTGGCCCCCGAGGTGCGGCTGGACGCCGAGCGCGCCCTTACATTGATTGCGAATGCCAGGGCCGATAAAAACCTGCGCAACGTTGAGGCGCTGGATGCCATGGAGATGGGAGCGCGGCGCATCGATTTTCTCGCGTTCAAGTTTCAGGCGGCGGAGCAGATCGAGTCGAATTACCTGCGGCTGTACGCAGGTCAGAAAGATCCGGCGGTTGCCGCGCATGTCTCGCGCGACCTTTGGAACCTCGCCGGAGTGAACGGGCTTTGCGAAGACCTCAGTCAGGGATACGAATACCTGCGCACGCGCTACAGCGACGTGTGGCTGGCGGAGAACCGTCCCTACTGGCTGGGCAACGTGACGGCCCGGTATCAGGCCGCCACGCAGCTATGGATGAAGCGCGCCAACAGCCTGTCTGCGGCCCGCGACCAATGGCGCGAGCATCACACGCTTCCCTCGCCTGAGCAGATCGGCATTCCGCCCGCTCCATCCGTCAAGGACGGCCATTGATCGAGCACGCCACACGCCTTCGTCCGATTGATCTTGCGCTGGTGGTGGCGTACCTGGCGGGCATTACGCTGTTCGGGCTTCGTTTCAGAAAGCGCGGCGACCGGTCGCTGCGGTCCTACTTTCTGGCCGACCGCAACCTGCCATGGTGGGCGATCATGCTCTCCATTGTTGCGGCGGAAACCAGCACGCTGACCATCATCAGCGTGCCGGGTCTGGCGTGGGCCGGAGACTTCGGCTTTCTCCAACTCGCTCTCGGCTATCTGCTGGGTCGTATCGTCATCTGCATCCTGTTTTTGCCACGCTATTTTCGTGGTGAGTTGCTTACGGCTTATCAACTCATCGGGCAACGCTTTGGTCCGCGACTGCACAAATGGACCGCGTTCTTATTTCTGGCGATGCGCGCCGCGGCGGAAGGCGTGCGGGTGTTCGCCATAGCAATCGTGGTGGGTGTGGCGATCGGCACCAACGATATCCTCTCGATTGCAATTCTGACGGCGTTGACTTTGCTTTATACATTCCAGGGCGGGTTTGCCGCCGTAATCTGGACCGACGTTGCGCAAATGTTCTTTTATATCCTCGGTTCACTGGCCGCGCTGGCCATCATCTGCCATAAGATTCCCGGTGGATGGAACGGCATGATTGCCGCCGCATCCGCCTCGCACAAGCTGACCATGTTCCACTTCTACTGGTCCGTCAGCCAGACGTACACATTCCAGGCGGGACTCATCGGCGGGTGTTTCCTCATCATGGCTGGCGACGGGACCGATCAGCTCATAGTGCAGCGGCTGCTTGCCGCGAAAAACCTGTTTGAGTCGCGGCTTGCGCTGCTGGCCAGCGGAGTCGTCATCTTTGTCCAGTTCGCGATGTTCCT
Organism: Acidobacteriaceae bacterium; assembly: GCA_035765555.1. Taxonomy (GTDB): domain Bacteria; phylum Acidobacteriota; class Terriglobia; order Terriglobales; family Acidobacteriaceae; genus Silvibacterium. The sequence continues at coordinate 11,213 of DASTXK010000265.1, read as the reverse complement.
TTTTATCGGGGCTGGACTTTGGGTGTACTACAGCCATGGAGGCGCCGCTCCGGTGGCCGGAGCGGACCGCATTTTTCCCACGTTCATTGTGCGGGAGATGCCCGTCGGTCTTGCCGGATTCACCATTGCCGCGATACTAGCGGCTGCAATGTCCAACCTTAGCGCGTCTCTCAATTCGCTGACCTCCAGCTCGATGGTGGATTTTTATCTTCCATGGCATCCTGAAATGCCGGAGCATTCGCGCGGCAAAATGTCGCGGGCAATGACGATTGGGTGGGCGGTCGTTCTGTTCGCGCTGGCGATGCTGTCGCGGCGCGGCGGCCACGTGGTCGAAGTGGGATTGGCGATTGCGTCCGTGCTGTGGGGCGCGATGCTTGGCGTGTTTCTGCTTGGCACCCTGAGCCGGCGCGCCGGTGAGCGGGGGACCATCGTAGGTATGGTCGCCGGTGTGGCAATCAATCTGTTGCTTTGGCTCCAACCGCATTCAATACCTTTCTCTATTGCGGGACACACGATTGTGTTTCCCAAAATCGCCTGGACGTGGTGGGTGCTGATCGGCTCGTTGACAACCTGCGCGGTTGGATACACGGCAAGCCTGTTGCTTCCTGATTCTGAGACATCGATACGAAGGAGTACGAGTAATGCGCCGGAATTTTAGCCTTGGATTGTTCCTGCTGTGCGTCATCTCCTGCGCGGGTGTGGCGCGGGCGCAGCGCAGATTCGCCCCCATTGAAAACATTGTGAACCGGGCCATTGCGGAACATAAGATTCCTGGTGCGGTGGTCATCGTGGGACACAATGGCAGGGTAGTGTATCGCCGGGCCTTCGGCATGCGTTCGCTCGTGCCAACGCGGGAGAAGATGACGGTGAATACCATCTTCGACATGGCATCGCTGACCAAGCCGCTGATGACCGCGACGGCGGTGATGCAGCTCGCCCAGGAGGGGAAAATCCGCGTTGATGATCCGGTGGCGAAATATATTCCGGAATTTGCGGCCAACGGAAAGAGCCACATCACGATCCGCGATTTGCTGACACACTATTCCGGGCTGCCGCCGGATTTGCCCCTCACACAACCATGGGCGGGCAAGGGCGAGGCCTACCGGCTCGCGTTCGCAATCGCTCCGCTACGGCCCGCGGGCGTGCGCTTTCAATACAGCGACATCAATTTCATCACGTTGGGCGCGCTGGTGGAGCGCGTTTCAGGCGAGCCGCTGGACGTGTACGCGCTGCGTCACATCATCCGGCCGCTTCGCCTCAGGCACACACGTTATCTGCCTCCGGTTTCGTGGAGGCCGCTGATAGCGCCGACGCAATGGGAGCATGGGCTGTCCGCCGCCGGCGGCGTAGTGCATTGGACCGGCCCCGACGTGATTTTGCGTGGCCTGGTGCATGACCCCACCTCTCGGCGGATGGGCGGTGTGGCCGGCCATGCGGGGCTATTCAGTTGCGCCGACGATGTATCGGTATACGCGCAGAATCTGCTGGACCGCCTGGCTGGAAGATCCAGCCGGTTCCCGCTCTCACGTATCCAGCTCCAGAAGATGGTGGCCCCGGAGCAACCGGCGACGGGGACCGCGTTGCGCGCATTTGGCTGGGACATTGAATCGCCCTATTCGAGCAATCGGGGAACCCTGTTTCCGGTGGGATCGTTCGGGCACACGGGGTTCACGGGGACCTCCCTCTGGATTGATCCGCACGACGATACCTATGTGGTCATCCTCACCAACGCTGTTCATCCTAACGGACCAACGGGCATTACGGCGATGCGCGCGGAGATCGCCAATGTGAGCGCCGTGGCGCTGGGCATCCACAATGACGGAGGTTCGCTGGCGACGAGCATCACCGGATACAACGAGTCGATGAGCGGAATGAGGCGGTGGGCGGCGCGCAATGCTGAGGTCCAAACCGGCATTGACGTGCTGGAAAGCGATCATTTCGCGGAACTCGCCGCTCTGGCGCGACGGCATGGCGGGCATTTGCGGATGGGCCTGCTTACGAATCCAACGGGTGTGGATGCGCAGGGACGGCGGACCATCGACGTGCTCTTTCATGACGCGCCTGCCGCCGTGCATGGCCTCAGCCTCACCACGCTGTTCAGCCCGGAGCACGGCATCAGCGAGTCGTACGATAAGCCGGGCATTCCAAACTCCACCGATGCGGCGACCGGTCTGCCGGTAATCAGCCTTTACGGGCACACCGCGTCGTCACGGCATCCTTCGCTCGACACGCTTCGCAAGCTCGACGCGGTGGTGATCGATATCCAGGATGCCGGCGTGCGCTACTACACCTATGAGTCGGTGGTGCGCTACTTCCTCGAAGCGGCGTCGAAAACCGGAACGGAGATTGTGGTGTTGGACCGGCCTGATCCCATCAACGGCGCATTTGTTCAGGGGCCGGTTTCGGATGCGGGAAGCGAGAGCTATGTGAACTCAATGGCGATCCCTGTTCGCCATGGTATGACGCTGGGCGAGCTTGCTCGGTACGACGAACAGCAGCTTCATCTGCACGCGCCGCTCACCGTGGTCGCCATGAAGAACTGGCAGCGGGGCGACTGGTATGACTCCACCGGGCTCACGTGGATCGATCCCTCGCCCAATCTGCGTAACATCGAAGAGGCGACTCTCTACCCCGCGCTGGGACTGATCGAGACCACCAATATCTCTGTCGGGCGCGGGACCGATACGCCGTTCGAGTGGTTTGGCGCGCCATGGATCGATGGGCGGAAAGTCGCAGGCTACCTGAACCGCCGCGACTTGCCGGGCGTGCGGTTTTACCCAGTCACGTTCACGCCGGAGAAGCCTTATCCATATGGCGGCCAGCGGTGCGGCGGCGTGCGGATTCTGGTGACGGACCGCAATGTGCTGGATGGGCCGGAGTTGGGGGTGGAGATTGCGTCCGCGCTGCACCGCTTTTATAAGGACCAGTTCCACGTGCAGAGGATGAACCATCTGCTGGTGAATCGGGCGGTACTCGACGCCATTACCGCCGGAGATGATCCGGAGCACATTTCCGAAGGATGGCGCGACGCCTTGAAGGCATTCGAGCAGAAGCGGCAAGCGGCGCTAATTTATCCCGTTCGCTGATAGGTCATCATAGGTCGTCGTGAATCTACTTCGCAGGGGAAGCCTTCCCCGGCCGTAGTTTCTCGTCGAGGAAATTCGCGGTTGCGGAGAGCGCGGCCACCCAGTTGCGGTGCAGCAGGAAGTCGTGCAACTCGTCGGGGAAGACCAGGGTCTCCACGCATACGTGGCGCTTGCGAAGCGCGGCCGCCAGACGCACGGTTTGCAGAAAAGGCACTTCGTCGTCATTGTCTCCCTGAATTAGCAGGACGGGCGAGCGCCAGGAGTCCACAGTCGCAAGAGGCGACGACTGCCAGGCGAGCCTCCATCGGGCATTCACGTCTGCGGCTGTGTCGGAAATCTGGAAATTCTCCGGGTGGTCGATGTTCCAGTCATGCACGCCGGACAGATCGACTCCGGCGGAGAACAGGCCCGACGCCCGCGACAGGGCCATCGCGGTTAGGTATCCGCCCCAGCTTCCGCCCCAGATCCCGATGTGCTGAGGCTCGACGTCGCAGCGGCTGCGCAGATAAAGCCCCGCGCCTTCGACGTCGCGGAATTCCGCGCCTCCGGTTGCGCCGATCTCTGGCGCCTCGCGGAAGTCCAGTCCGTAACCAATGCCGCCTCGATAATTGATGGACAGAACGACGTAGCCTCGGCTGGCAAGATACTGGTTCAGCGCGTAGTCGTTGGAGTAATAGCCCATATAGTGCCAGCCGAGCACCATCTGGCGCTGCGAGCCGCCATGCACGAAAACGACAGCAGGATGCTTTTCGCAATGTGCGGCGCCGGGCGGAAGGAACAAATCCGCATGGATAGTCATGCCGTCGGTGGCCGAATACGTGACCGGCTGCGGCACGATCATCTGGACCGAGGGAAAATCGGCAGGAACCGCCTGCGGCGCAAAGTCGCGCATCTGGCCTGACGCGGTGACAACCGCGGGACGAAGGGGAATGCGGGCATCGGAGCGCAGTGAAGCAATTCTCTGGTTGTCGCTGGCGACCACGGGATATACTTCGATACCTTCGCCGTTGGTAATGGCAACGGGAGCGCTGCCGGTTGCCGAAACCCGCCATAGGTGGCGGCGCTCAATATCGCCCTGATTGGAAGAGAGAACGACCCATTCGCGGTTGGGGCTGAACGCCGCGCTCTCCACCTCGAATTCTCCCGGAGTCAGCAGCCGCGCCGAACCGCCCTGAGCCGGAACCGCATAGAGATGAAGCCAGCCATCACCCTCCCAGGGGAAAATGACATGACCGTCCGCCGTCCAGAAAAGCTGATGCGGTGAATCGATCGCCCGGAACACGCTGCCGTTCCCGGGTGCGGCCTTCCAAATCTCATGCCCTTCTCCGGTGCTCACGTCCGCGACGCGAATTGACCAGGGACGGCCACTGCGCCGCGACTGATCGAAGTTCTCGTCTTTGTCATACGGTGCCCGTACAAAGGCGATGCTGTTGCTGTCCGGCGACCATGTGGGGAAGCTGTCGTGATCGACGCCGGGATCGACAAAGCTCACGCCGCCGGTTGATGGCGAAAAAAAGCCGATGAAGCTGTGACTGCCGCGATCGCTCACAAAGGCAAGGCTGCGGCCGTCCGGCGACCATATGAATGATTTGCAGTCGCCGAACACATGAACCGATTGTGGCGGTTTCGAGCCGATATCGGCGGGCTTCTCGTACCAAATCTGTCCATCAGCAAACCACGCCACCATATTCCCCGTCGGGGAGACGCTTGGCGCGTGTCCTTTGGCCACTTTGCGCGGCCTTCCGCCGTTCACGGCGATCACCCATATATCCTGCTCCGCGCCTTCGGGCAGGTGCGCCGGGTTGGGAGCAAGCCGCTCGGGGTTATCGGACGAGCCTCCGCGCACATAGAAGATCGATTGCGCGTCCGCCGACCAGGCCAGATCGGAAATCTGCTGGCCGTCATCGGTCGAATAGCTTGTGATCTGGCGCGAAACATATCCGGAGCCGTCCTGCGATGGCACGGCAACCCAGATGTTTCGCTTCCCTTCGGCGTTCGACACCCAGGCAAATGCATCGCCCGTGGAGGCAGCCGTCAGGTCGGAGTTGAAGGGCGCGCTCATTGCCTGCCGCAGAGTGAAAGATGGCGGTGTCTGGGCGGTGGCCGCGACTCCCAGGCAGGAAAGCAAAAGGCCCACTGCCGACAGCTTCAAGGCTGAACGCATGAAGAATGGACTCTCCCGAAGTCTCGGAAATTGTACATTCATTCGCAGGCGAATAACTGTCCTTTTGGGCTGGTCCAAGTGGTAAAATTCCGCGTTACCAACGATACAACTCCGAGGCTCTATGGCAAGTACCACGCGGCGAAGCCTGCTGAAGATGAGTGCGATTGCGGGATTCGTTTTTGTATTGGGCTTCAGCGCTTTGCCGGTTCGCAGCTACGCCTCGGAGCACACCGCCACGGATGGAGGAAACACGTTCTATCCGGCGGCTGTGTGGTACAGCGGAGGACGGGCGCGCGCACCGATGCTGGAGAAGATCAACGCGACCAGCGCACGGCGCTGGGGCGCGGATCTGGACGCAATCAAGGCGGATGGATTCAATACCGTAAAGACATGGATTGACTGGCAGACGGGCGAGCCGAGCCAGGGGCAATTTGATTTCGACAACCTGAACCTGCTGATGCGTCTTGCTCAGCAACGCGGGCTGCGCGTGATTGTTCAGGTCTATTTGGACTCAGCCCCAAGTTGGATTGGACGCCTCTACCCGAGCGGGAGATTCGTTTCCAGCAGCGGCGCGGTCATCGACTCGCAGTCGGCGCCCGGCTATAACCTCGACGACCTCGGCGTCCACAAGGAAGCTGTCGCATTTCTTGAAGCGCTTTCCAACGACGCAAACCAGTTCCCTGCCCTGTACGGATGGGACGTGTGGAGCGAGCCGCACATCATCAACTGGGCCGACTTCCCTTACCTGAAGAATCCTGAATTCGGCTTCAATCCGGCGACACAGGCCAGGTTCCGCAAGTGGCTTCAGGCGAAGTACAAGACGCTGAAGGACCTGAATGCGGCCTGGTACCGGACGTTCACCAGTTGGGACCAGGTGGAAGCACCGCGATTTCCAACGATTCTGTCCTATACCGATTACCTTGACTGGCGAATGTTCATCGATGTGAAGCTTGCCGATGACCTGGCGATCCGGACGAGGGCCATCCGGACCTTCGACAAGGTCCATCCCATTGCGAGCCACTCCGACGCGCCGAGCCTGTTTACCTCTCCTACTGATGGCTATGGCGAGCCGGATGACTTCCGCATGTCGGCGAGCGCGGATTTCTACGGGACATCGATGTACCCGATGCACTCGCAATCCATCCATCCGTGGTCGAGCGGCATGCTGGACACGGCGCTCGACTTCTCGCGCTCAGCGGGCCACAGCCAGAATAAGGGCTTCTGGATTGGGGAGTTGCAGGCGGGACAGGGCGCAACGGCCATGCGCATCGCCGCTCCCGTGACGGCTGAGGATGAGACCTTCTGGATATGGCAGGCGGTTGCGCATGGCGCGCGCGAGTTCGCCGTGTATGCTTGGTATCCCATGAGTTCCGGGTTCGAGTCCAACGGCTATGGCTTGATTAACCTTGACGGAACCCTGACGGACCGGGCGCGCACGGCGGGCAAAGCGGCGGCAAACATCGCGAGACATGCGCCAAGCCTGCTGAACGCGACGCCCGCGCCGGCTCAAATTGCGATTCTCTACAACCGCCTGTCCTACATGGTGGGAGGCTCGCAGTCCTCGCTTTCAAAACTCGGGCGCGCGCCGATTGACTCCGCGATGGGGCTGCACCTGGCGTTTGCGCGGGAGCAGATCCCGGTGGATTTTGTTTCCACACAGGAGGTGGCTGCGGGCAAGCTGGGCCAATACAGGATATTGTTTGTGCCATTTCCCGTGATGCTCTCGGCGAATGTTGCGGAGGGTATCCGGCGATACGTGAAGAACGGCGGCACAGTGGTGGCCGAAGCGCGGCTGGCGTGGAACGACGAGCGCGGATTCGCCAGTCCTATTATTCCCGGGATGGGGCTGGACGAGGTATTCGGCGCAAGGGAGAAGCTGATTGCGCCAGCCGATAAGCCGGAGATTACGGTCGGGCCATCGACTGACCTTCCCGGATGGAAGAGCGCCGCAAAAATCCCGGGAGCGGCATATGAGGAGCATCTGGAACCCTACGCGGGAGCGCGCGTGCTGGGGCGCTTTGCGGATGGCGATGCGGCAATCGTTGAAAACACGTTCGGCAAGGGCAGAACGATTCTTGTAGGAACCTTTCTCGCGCTGGGTTATGAGCAGCATCCTGAAGCGGCGACCCAGCACTTTCTGGTTTCTCTGGTGGAATCAGCAGGGGTATCGCCCGAGGTTGAAATATCAGGAGCGGGAGCGGGGAATATCGAGGTGCGCCGCCTGGTGAGCGGCTCGGAGCAGATTGTCTTCGCCTTCAATGAGTCGAACGACTCCGCGGATGCCGCGCTTTCGCTGGACATTCCGTGGACACCTGCGCGCGCGGTGGACTGGATGGACGGTCGAGATGTGCAGTTTGCAACGCAGCAGAACAAGGTGCTGCTAAAGAAAACATTTGCGCCGCATGAGGTCTGGGTTGTGGACCTCGAAGCGCGCTGACAAGCCGAAATTGCGAGCATGCTTCTCGAGACGTGTCACCGCACACACATCGTGTCTGCCCTGACACGGCTGGAAGGCGGATCACGTCCCGTAAGTAGCTGAATTTATTAGTTCACCCGACTGGCACGCCCAGTGCAATATGTCACAGCGCAGAACAAATTCAGCGAGGTGACAGATGAACAGCCGAGTAAGTGCAGCGATCCTTTCCGCAGTCAGCTTTCTGATTCTCACCGCGGGTGCTGCTTCCGCCCACGCACAAAATGCGCCAGCAATCGCACCGGCGAAGGCCGCCTCCAGCCCAACGCCCGTGAAGATCAACCGGACGATTCTCGTCAGTCTGGAAGACCATCGGCTGGCGTTGCTGGAAGACGGCGCAGTGAAAGCGATCTATCCGGTGGCTGTGGGCAAGGCATCCACGCCGAGCCCGACTGGGACCTTCACGATCGTCAACCATGTGATCAACCCAACCTACTACCACCACGGCGAAGTGATCCCTCCCGGCCCGGAGAACCCGGTGGGCAATCGTTGGATGGGATTAAGCGTTGCGGGATATGGCATTCACGGCACCAATGCTCCGCGATCGATCGGCAAGGCTGTGTCGCACGGGTGCATCCGCATGAGTCGGCGTGACCTGGACGAACTCTTTGCGCAGGTGAGGATCGGTGACACGGTGGAGATTGTCGCCGAGCGCAATGAAGAGACGGCGGCGATCTTCGGTGAGCCTGCGGCTGCTCCGCGCAGTGTGGCCGCACCGGCCCCTGTTCTTACGGCCATGGCCGCGCCGGCATCTCCGGCGGTTTCGGCCCCTGGAGTTGCGGCGCTGGCTGCGGCGATTCCGGTTGCCCGGTGAGTGGAGCGAAACGAGGACTGCGATGGAACTGTTTGCGGAAATTCTGAGTGTAGTGGGCGCCCTGTTGTTGAGCGTCTCGGCGGGGGTGCTGGTAGAGGAGCTTGTGTTCGGTGGCCTGGTCCGTCTGTTTTTCGCCCATCGGCGGGAAATCGAAACAGCCATGGAACAAAAACGGCAACAAAAAGGAGAGGGGTCATGCTTGCGCTGAAATATCTGCTCATCGCCGCGGGAGTCTTGTTGCTGACTGCCGCATTCGTCATCACGCTCTACGATCTTTGGATACACATGGAGTATCGCTGGAAGAAAGCCGCCGCCGTGGAGGGAGCGCCGGCGCCGACCGAACCGGAACCTGTCCGCTGGCGCCTCGGGGTCTGGCTCGCGGTGCTGGCCTGCCTGCCGCTGGTGATGTCTGAAAGCATCATCGTCATTCCATCAGGAATTGGAGGCGTGCGGGTCAGCCAGGTTCGGGGAACGCTGCCAGGCACGCTGTATGCGGGAACGCACGTCATTGTGCCACTGGTCGAAAGCGTGCAGCTCTTCGATCTGCGTGACCGGCTGTTTACTGCTCGAGCGGCCCAGGGCGTGAGCAAGACTTCGGCGCAGCCGCTGGATGTGCAGTCGAAGGAAGGGTTGAACATCGGGCTCGCGGTTACGGTCCGTTACCGGCTTGATCCACGCCGGCTGGATTACATTGAAAGCCATTTGCCGCAGCCGGTGGACGCGGGAATTGTTCCGGCGGTGGTGGCGAGGCCTGGCGCGAGCTGACTCCGAAATACACCGTGCAGGAAATCTTCAGTTCAAAACGTCAAGTGGTGCGGAGCGAAGCCGCTGAGGCCATCACGACGAAGCTGCACCCCGATGGAATTCTGGTGGAGGAAGTGATGCTGCGGAATGTTGAGCTGCCTCCTCAGTACGCGGCGGGTCTTGAGAACCTTCTGCTGAAAGAGCAGCAGGACAATGAGCTTTCGGTGCAGACCGACATGAAGCAGAAGCAGGTACGCATCGCGGAGCTTGAAGCTGAGGCTGACGCCAAGCGCAGGGTGACGGCGGCGCAAGCCAACGCACAGGCCAAAGTGGTGGAAGCCAAAGGCGAGTCCGACGCGATGAAATACACGCTGCCGCTCAAGCAGAAGGAAATCGAGCAGGCGAAGCTGGAAGCCGAGGCCCAGAAGGAGTCTACGATTCAGAACGCCCAGGCACAGGCGCAAGCCAAGGTGATTGACAGCCAGGCCGAACTGAAGCGGCGGCAACTCCTCGCGCAGGCCGAAGCCAACCGTATTCGCGTAACGGCGGCTGCGACCGACGCCGAAATGGAAGCGGAAGGAAAACTGCTAAATCAGTCGCCGCTGCTCATCAACAAAATTATTGCGGAGCGGCTGTCGGACAAAATCCAACTGGTCATGGTCCCGTCCGATGGGAAGTTTTTCTTCGCGAATGACCTCTTCCGTGGTTTGGGAGGCGGGTTGGCGGGAGGTCCGCAGCATCTGCCGCTCGGCGCGCGCAACGTGAGTCCCAATGAGGGAGATCCTGCTTCGCATTGAGGTTGTTCGATAGGCCTGGATCGGCTATCGAGGCGAACTCTTCCGCACCGGAACTGAGGGAGGCCGATGCGGAGGCACAGCTGGTGGGGTTCCCAGCTTGTCGGAGACAGGCTCAAGGGGACCCTCCCAGTCATACGGATATTAAGACCACTTGGGAAGCAGGAGCGATGATGAACGTGCTATATAATCCGCCCCAGCTAATGAACTTTAGGACTCGGCTTCTTATTGTGGCGACTGTGCTGGCCTTCGCGCTTCCCAGAGCGCTGGCGGCGAGTTGGAACGAGCCTGTCGCCAACTTGGCCAAACAAATAGCGGCTCTTGCCGGGCCGGGGCCGCTGCAACTGACTCTGAGCAACCGATCGACACTCAGCGCGGATGAGGTCCCGCAGATTCGACAGATGCTGGAACAGGACCTTCGTTCGCTGGGGATCGCGCCCGGTGGCAGCGACAGCACGACTTTGGTCCGCGTGACCTTGTCACAAAATTTGCATGGCGGGTTGTGGGTTGCCGAGGTGCAGGAAGGCACTGAGATTCGGGTAACGATGCTGCCGGTGAAGCTGGATGCCTCCCCTGCGGAACAGAGTGGCCCAACCCTCACACTGCGACAGACGGAGATCGTTACCGAGCCTGAACGGGTGCTCGACGCGCAGATATTCTCTTCCGCAGGTGAGCAGCGGCTGATTGTTCTGGAATCTTGGCAGGTCGTGGTGTACGCGAGGAAGACAGCGGCGTCCACTTCCAGTGCAACGACTCCGCCGTCCTCACCCTGGGTCGAGGAGCAGCGGCTTTCGATTCCTTATATAGCGAACTTTTCCCGCGATCTGCGTGGGCGGATCGTCGCGGCGCAGGACCATCTTTTCAATGCTTATCTGCCCGGCGTCATGTGCCGCGGAGCGGACAATGGATCGGCGATCACGCTCGCCTGCGCTGGAAGTGACGATCCATGGCCGGTAACGCAGACGCAAAAGGCGTTCTATGATTCGGCGCGGAACTACTTCATGGGTGTGCTGGCGCCGGGCTTCGGGATGCGACTCGCGCCGTTTTACCAGGCGGCGGAGATTTCACGTGCCGGCGGCACGGCCATGCTGCTTGACAACGTGGATGGCTCCGTTGCGATGGTACAGAACAATCTGAC
>DASTXK010000264.1:0-21873 GCA_035765555.1 Acidobacteriaceae bacterium | reverse complement strand
GAAAGCGGGCGTGCTGGCGCACCTGGAAGATGTGGGTGGAACGCAGTCGCGCACCGTGAGGCTTGAGGTTGGGAACGGCCAGATTGTGCTTCGTCATGGAGCGGCGGAGCGGATCGTTCGCGCGGCGCGGTAAATGCGGTGATACAGGAAAGGAGCAGACCCGTGGCTTTTAATGTGCTGATCATCGATGACTCTCCGGCGATGCGCAAATTCATACGCCGCGTTCTGGCGCTTTCGGGCGTGGAGATCGGCGAGTGCCTGGACGCGGGAGACGGACAGGAGGCGCTCAACATTTTGCGGGCGAACTGGGTGGACATTGTCCTGACGGACATCAACATGCCCAACATGAACGGCGAGCAGTTTATGGAGAAGATGGCCGGCGATCCGCTGCTGTCCTCGATTCCGGTGCTGGTGGTCTCGACGGACCGCAGCGACGCCCGGATGAAGCGGATGCTGGGGCTGGGCGCGAAGGACTATCTGACCAAGCCGTTTCTCCCCGAGCAACTGGGAGGCGTCCTGGGCAAGGTGCTGGGAGGGCGGGCGCATGGAGCCAACTGATTTTCAGTCGCTGATGGCAAGCTCCGCCGACGAGGTCCTGAACTCGATGTTTTTTGTCGGAGTCGAGAGCAACGCGGACGAGTCCGCCATCGCGGGTGACGAATGGATGGCGGCGCGGGTGGCGTTTCGCGGGCCGCGCTCGGGTGCGTTCGGCATTGGCGCGCCGCTGACGACCGCCCGGACGCTGGCCGCGAATTTTCTGGGGCAGGACGAGGCTGAAATTCAGGACGCGCAGATGGAGGAGGTTTTCTGCGAGCTCTCGAACATGATATGCGGAGCATTTCTGTCGAGGCTTGGAGATGAGAGCGTTTACGATCTGTCGCATCCGGTGCGCGACGACGCTGCTTCGCTGGCCGATGAAGGTGTTGTCTCGCGGTGGCTGCAACTGGATGAAGGACAACTCCGGGTCTGGCTCAGGATGGGGCCGCTTTCATGAATGTCGCGGAGTCGCGCATCAAGGTGCTGGTGGTAGACGACTCGGCGATTGTGCGAAAAATTCTGACCGAGACGATTGCCGCCGAGCCGGACATGGAAGTGGTGGGGACGGCGCCCGATCCCTACGTGGCACGCGACAAGATTCTGGCCCTCAATCCCGATGTTCTGACGCTGGACATTGAAATGCCGCGCATGGATGGGCTGACGTTTCTCAAAAAACTGATGCTGTATCATCCGATGCCCGTCATTGTGATCAGCTCTCTTGGACACTCCTCCTGCGAGGCTTCAGTGGAGGCCCTGCGGCACGGCGCGATTGAGGTGCTGGCCAAGCCCGGCGGACCTTATTCGATAGGCGAGCTGCGGACCGCGCTGGCCGCCAAACTTCGCGCGGCAGCCTCGGCCCGCATCCGCAATGTGGTTCCCGTCGCAGTCACGCCGCGCCCGCGTCCGCCTGTCCGCGCCGGAGGTTTTCGGCAGGATGCCATTATCGCGATTGGGGCCTCGACCGGCGGCACGGAGGCGATTCGGGAAGTGCTGATGGAGATGCCCGCCGACACGCCGCCCATCGTCATTACGCAACATATTCCGCAGGCGTTTTCCGCCGCCTTTGCCGGACGCCTGAACCAGTTGTGCGCCATGGAAGTGAGGGAAGCGCGCGACGGAGATGAGGCGAGGCCGGGGCTGGCGCTGGTGGCCCCCGGCAATTACCACATGCTGCTGCGCCGCGCGGGGGCTGGCTTTCGCGTGCAGGTGCAGGACGGCCCGCAGGTGTGTTATCAGCGGCCTTCTGTGGATGTGCTGTTTGCCTCAGTGGCCGAGAGCGCGAAAGACCGCGCCGTGGGCGCGCTGCTGACCGGCATGGGCTGCGACGGCGCGCAGGGACTGCTGCGCATGAAGCGCGCCGGGGCCCGCACCATCGCCCAGAATGAAGAAAGCTGCGTCGTCTACGGAATGCCGCGCGAAGCCGTGAAGCTCGGCGCCGCCGATCAGGTGATGGCCCTCTCGGCGATTCCACACGCGCTGCTGCAATCCTGCCGGGCATAGATCAGTCATCGCGGGCCTGACCATCCGCTCCAGCGGCGGCTGAAGGTTGAACGTGGGCGATCAGGCGCCAATCATCTGTTTGACAGCTGTGATCCGATAGCCATGAGGCTGCGGGCTGGAAGAATGTATTTCCACCTTGCCGGAAGAGGAGCGCCGCACTTCGAAACCCGCCGAGCCATTTGTCTTCCATGGCAGAGAGCCGTCTCCAAAAAGAAGTGCCGTCAGTTCCCTGCCCGCCGGTTCGGCGGTCGTGAGTCCGACAGCGGCCACAGGCACGATGGATCCGGCCTTCACAAAAACAGGGATATTCCCCTGTGAGGCAGGTACGGTGTAGGTGCGGCCGCCCTGAAATACTTTTCCCGACCAGAAGTCATGCCACTCGCCTTTCGGCAAAACGACTTTGCGGCTGTCTTCGCCTGCGAACAACGGCGCCACCAGGAGTCTATCGCCCATCATGTACTCGTCATCAACGGTGAGCAGCGACGGGTCGTCGGGATGGTCCATGATTAAGGCGCGAAACGGAGGCGTGCCGTTGAGTTCGTACTCCGCAAACGCTCCGCGTAGATATGGAACGAGGCGCATGCGCCACTCGATAATGCTTTTGCAGCGTTGCTCGAGAGCTTGCCAGCCGGCTGAAAGCTCATTGGCATTGTTTTTCTTCTGGTCAATTTGTTTCCATGGCGGATTTTTGATGTACCAGGCGTTGACCATGGCCATGGGCGAGAAGACCACGGTCTGCAAGCGCCTGATGAGGTCTTCCTCGCTAGCGGCATCGCGCACTTCAGGGCACCACAGCAGCCCGCTGAAGCCCGCGTTCACCAGAGCGCGGACAAATTCGCGGTGGCCGTAAAGATCGCTGTATAAGACGAACGGATAGGGTGCGGCGAGCGCGCCGCTCGAACGGACGAGGTTGTAAGTGGGCTTGCGCCTCTCCTGGAATTGGCGCAGGATGGCGTCCTGATATCGCAGGCCAAATACCTGATGCATCTGCTCGCCATCAGGGCCTGAAGGAAAGTGCGCGAAGTCCGGAAACGACCATCCGTTTGTGTAGTCGGAGTTGTCGCATTCGTCCAGCTTGAAGCCTGAGACGCCGATGTCAATCAGGTTCTTGCCGTGGTAATCTCCGAAAATTTCGCGGGCTGGCTCGGCGGCGAAGTCGGGGACCAGTCCGCCCCAGACGCCATAGTCCGCGGCATGAGGCAGAAGCGGGTCAAAAAGCGGCGAGGTTGGATGCGTGAAGGCGTGTTCCCAAAGATTGATTTGATACCCCAAACGCTTCGCCGACTTTAAGAACTCGGCTGGATCGGGGTAGAGTTTCGGATTCCACTTGAACGAGCATGAATAGGAATGTGATTGCCAGCCGGGCTCCAGACCAAGCACGTCGCAGGGAATTTTGCTGTCGCGCAGGCCCTGGGCGATGGCGATCACCTCGTCGGAGTTGGCCTGACCATAGGCGCGATACCAGAAGCCCAGTCCCCACTCCGGAGGAGCAACGCCTCCGCCGGAAAACAGGTTGTAGCGCCGGACGGTGTCGATCATGGTGGGTCCGGCGAAGAGATACACGTCCACACCCTTTGCGCGGGGGACCTCGACCGTGACGACGCCGCGAGCATCTGGCGGAAGGTTGCGCGCGGAATCAGGAGTTGCCGCACTTGAAGCCGTTTTGGCGGGATGCAGTCGGGCGTCGCCGCAGTAGAAGGTGACGTGGCGGCAGGAATCGACGAGGACGCCGTATCCTTGCGTGGTGACGTAGAAAGGCACGGGCGCGTGGGAATCGCCGGTGTCTCCTTTAGGGTCCGCATTTACGCGGATGGTCTTTTTCTTGTCCCGCTGCGCGAAGGAGAGCATCTGGAGACCGAAGCCGAAGAGGTTTTCATTGGGCGCGAGCGGCAGGGTAAGCAGGCAGCCGCGCTGATCTACTTTTCCACGAATTCCAGTGATGGGAGGGACGCTGGGCGAGGCCATGCGCGCCAGACCCTGCGCGTCCGGAGGGATGGTGCGGCCGCTGACGGGCGTATAGCTCTCGGGAACGCCGAGCGTCGCTTTCCAAACGCCGGGGAATACCGGCCGGAACGCGAGCGATTCGGCCTCAGTGGCGCGAGGGGCGAGTTCGGCCCTGATAGCCGTGGTGGCTCCGCCCGCAAGCGCAAGCACCGTGCCTTTCAGAACACTTCTGCGACTAACCATTTTCGCTCCTTAGCTCTGGAAATCAGGGAACGGAGTCCCAAAGTTCTTGGAAAATCTGACCATCTTCCGCGGCATTGTCGCGATGCTCCCGCATCCAGGCCAGCACGTCGTCTTCCGGCAAAACACCTTCCACTGCTCCGATGCGCTGCACCGTCAAAGCGCCAACCGCATTCGCAAACAACCCCGCGCGCGCGGTCGAGTAGCCACGGCGCCGCGCGGCGAGGAACCCCGCCACAAAGCAATCGCCCGCGCCGGTCGTATCCACGGCATTCACGGGAAAGGCCGGGCATACAATCGTCGCATCCTCACTATAGATTGCGCAGCCGCGAGCGCCGAGCTTGATGACTACCTCCCGCACGCCTCTCTCGATCAGGGCACGCGCCGCATCCGCTTCGCAACAGTCCGTCATCATGCGGCTTTCATCCTCATTCATAAAGAAGGTATCGATATGCGGCAAAGAAGTCTCGACAGCGGCAAGCCATTCTCCGCGAGGGTCCCAGTTTGTGTCAAATGACGTGGAGAGCCCAGCCTGTCTGGCTTCCGCAAGCATGAGGGCGGCATTTTTCCTCAAAGGCGGAACAACAAAAAAGCTGGCCAGGTGAAAGTGCGAAGCATTGTTGAACGCATTAACACTGAAAGGCGCAAAGCCGGAAAAAGCTTCGTCGCTGGCGCCGGGACGGTGCAGGAACTGGCGGTCCCCGTGACCGTTAATCAGAACCACCGAGGTTGCAGTGGGCGCGGAAAGGCGGGCGACGTGAGTTGTATCCACGCCGCATGAGGCCAGCGCGGAGAGAGCTATGTCCGCTGCCGGGTCGCACCCCACTGCCCCCATGAGCCGGACGGGGACACCCAGAATCGCGAGCGCGCGCGAGGTGTTCGCGCCATTTCCGCCCACGCGATACTCGATGGATTCGACCAACGCCGTTGTGCCGAATCGCAGTTCC
Organism: Acidobacteriaceae bacterium; assembly: GCA_035765555.1. Taxonomy (GTDB): domain Bacteria; phylum Acidobacteriota; class Terriglobia; order Terriglobales; family Acidobacteriaceae; genus Silvibacterium. The sequence goes on along the minus strand of DASTXK010000264.1, from coordinate 16,705 downwards.
TCAAAGGGCCGAACCAGGATGTCGAAGGCGATGCTCCCCGCGCAGAGAATGCCCGCTTGTGTTCCTTCCTTCATGGCTGTTTCCCTTGCAGGCGCGCATAGAGGGACTTCACTCCTTCGCGCGGACTGGTGAGCACGGGAACGTCGCCGGGTTCTCTTGCCGCAACCAGCCGGGCCATGCTTCCCTGCGCCAAAACGACGACATCGTTCTCACGCATGGCACGATCAATTACCTCGTTCACCAGCGCGTCGTGTTTTGCTCCGTTGCCAGCGAGCAGGCTGTCAAATGCCTCACCGGCGACGTAAGACGTTAACTTCACATCGTGGCGCTCCTCATTGGCCCTGCGGGCTATCAGGCGCCTGGTCGGCTCCAGAGTTGTGGCCAGCGTGGCAACAACCGCAATGCGCGGGCCCAGCTTCGCCGCCTGCCGCGCCATTGCGTCGTCAATGCGGACGACGGGAACCTCGATCACCTTCTGCAAAAGCTCCGCTGCCTCGCCGACAGAAGAACAGCAGTTGAGAATTGCGTCGGCGCCTGACGCGGCGGCGATCACACCGTATTCAACCAGCCTGCGGCTCACGGCGGTCGTGAGTTCGCCCGCTTCTCTCACCTCCGCAAGAAGCCCATCATCGACCACGTTGACCACGCGAACTTCGGGTATCAGTTCCTTCGCCAGCGAGCGAATAACATCCACCAGCACGGGGCCGGTATGAATTGCATAAATAGTTTTTGCCGTCATCATTTCCTCACTTTGCCACCTGCGCTGCGAGAGCGCGAATTGCGCTTATCGCCTGCGGAAAGAACTCATCTCCACCGAAGTTACCCGACTTAAGCACAATTGGGACGCGCGGTTCTGTGGCCGACACGCACAAAGGAACCCCCGGAACAATGTTATGGCGAACAGACAGCGCCTTCAGGCCAACTGTCCTGCAAATGATGGTGGATGTTTCTCCGCCCGCGAGGACAACCCCCCGCGGGACGGTCTGGTCCAAGATTTCACGGGTAAGCGAGCCGAGCCTCCTGGAAATTCTTAAGCCGGCGCTGGTCGCATTCAGACCGTTTGCCTCAGCCCATTGCTGCGCTTCGCGAACCCCCGCCGCGTCTGTGGTTGTTGTGATCAGAACATCGCGTCCTGCTTGGAGAAGGCCAACCGCCTGCTTCACTACCGCGCTCTGATCAAAATCTTCCATGAGGAGATCGGTACTGCGAAGCTCAAGCGAGGGTACGCCATGCTCTTTTAGAACGCGGCATTGGGCGAGTGTGGCCTGCGAGCAACTCCCGGACACGATCAGTGATCCGTGTTCGGTATGCAAAGTCTCCGGTTGGCTCGGGCCTTGCTTGTCTTTCCGGAGATAGCCCAGGCGCCTCCATTGGTCGGGCAAGGTGATGGCCGGGCCGGAGCTTCCGGTAATCAGCGGCATCACCGCAATGGCCTCGGCAATGGTCGCAAGATCCTCATCAGAGATGCAGTCCACAATTGCAATTTCAATCCCGCTCATCTCCAGATCTTTCAACTGCTGTGCGAGGGAACAAGCGCCTCCGCGCACAGCGGGATGCGCCGCCAACCCGACGCGGCGCGATGTCTGGGATTGCAGATGCGACACCAGATTTGAATTGGTCATGGGGTTGAGCGGGTGATGGCGCATGGACGAGTCGGAGAGAAGCTGCGCACCCACAAAATGATGCCCCATATAGGTGGTGCGTCCGTTGACCGGAAGAGCGGGCACGGCCACCGTGAATTTCGAGCCGAGCGCATCCATGGCCGCATCGATGGAAGGGCCGATGTTCCCTTCAGCAGTGGAGTCAAAGGTGCTGCAATACTTTATGCCGACCACCTTTGGATTGAATGCCCGGACGGATTCGATGGCCTGGCGGGTCTTGCGGTAGGCGTCGTCCCGGCAAAGCGCCCGCGTTCCAGTTGCGAAGATCAGCGCATCATTGGATTCAGCCCACGTTCGCGATTCGTCGGGCGACGCTCCATCCAGCACAACCAGAGTGCGCATGCCCTGCGCGCCGAGCATTCCGGCGATGTCGGTCGCGCCGGTGTCGTCATCCGCGATGCATGCAAAGGTAAGGCTCACGGCCGCACTCTTTTGCGCAGTTCAGCTATCTCACTGGCGTCGAGCAGCCGTCCGCGGTCTCCTAACAAAAATAGGAGCCGCGCCGTTTCTTCAATTTCTTCAGCCAGCGCGGACGCTTCGAGCAGAGTTTTCCCCAGCGCAACGGACCCGTGGTTGCGCATGAGCATGGCGGGGGTCTGCGACGCATGTTGCGCCAATTCTGTGGCGAGCCGCGCATCGCCGGGCGGATAGTAGGGAATAACCGGAAGCCGGGGAACACGCATGGCGAAGTATGGGGTATAGATGGGCAATGCGTCTTCCAAATTCAGATTTTTCAGGCAACTCGCAGCGGTTGCGTATCGCGAGTGCAGATGAACAACAGCCTGACAGCCAGGCCGGGTGCGATATGCGGTGAGATGAAGGCTGAGTTCCTTGGTTGGCTTGCCGCCTGCGGTCACGCTTCCGTCGAGTCGGCAAATTGCGATGTCTTCAGGACGGAGATCGCCAAGGGACGAGCCGGTTGGCGTGGCGTAGACTAGGTCGGCCACTTTGCAGCTCAAGTTCCCTGCCGTGCCAAATGCATAGCCGCGGGCAAACAAGCTTCGTCCAGTTTCGACCAGGGAAAGAATTGGATCATTCGTCTGCATCACGCCTCCTCGAAGGAAAGTTCACAAACCGGGCCAACTACCAGCCCCCACATGAGCGCGGCGGTTACAGCCATGACGGCTGTGACTGCGAATGCGCCGCGGAAGGAGCCTGTGCGCGTGGCGATTTCTCCTGTGACCCATGCCGCCGCGATGCCGGAGAAATTTCCAACACCGTTCTGGAGTCCTGTCCAGCGTCCGGCCAGCGCGGGCCCGGCGATGGTCTGCGTAATGGCCCAGTGATTGGAAGTATAGGTGCCGAACGCGAAGCAGACGACGAACAGCAGGCACAGCGACCATGATGTGCTATGGACAACGCCGGCCAGCACAATCAATGATGAGCCAAGCATGCCGCCGACCACAATCGACTTGCGCACCACTGTGGGTGACTGGCCGCGACCGATGCGCCAGTCGGAAAACCATCCGGCGCAGAGCGTGCCAAATGCAATTACAAAGTAAGCCACCGACCCTATGCTGGTCATGGAGCGAAGAGACAGTCCCTTATCTTCGACCAGATAGGTAGGAAGCCAAAGCAACAGGAAAAACCAGACATAGTTTCCGCAGAAGTGTCCTGCGAATGTCCCCCACGACGAGCGGCTGCGCAGCGCCTGGCGGATGGAAATTTTAATGTTGGTTTCCGAGTCGGCCCTTTCCGGATGACGCCGGGTGAAGTAGCGCCACAGGGCCGCCCACCCAAGGCTGGCCACTCCGAGGGTGATGAAAAAGATGCGCCAGCCGAACTTCACCATAAGCAGGCCGCCCAGCAGCAATCCCAGCGCGGGCCCGAGCTTCGACGCCGCGTCAAGCAGTGCGTTGGCCCTGCCGCGCATCTTCTGCGGAACGTCAGACGCGAGGATTCGCGAGTAGCAGGGATAGGCGAGCGACTCGCCCGCGCCCAGCACCAGACGCATACTATAGATTGCCCAGAAGGACGAGAGCAGTCCCGTCACAATTGTGGACGCTCCCCACAAAACAGCGCTTATCGTCAGGACGGCGGAAACCGGAAAGCGGTCGCACAGCCACCCTGAAATGCCCAGCAGTTGAAAGAGAGCGTATGTCCAGAAGAAGGCGGACGAGAGGACCCCGATCTGCGCGAGCGTCAGGGTCATCTCCTTTTGCAGGAGGGGCGCTGCGATCGACAGGTTCGAGCGGTCGATGTAGTTGATAAACATCGACGCGGTCAGCAGCAGAGGCAAAATAACTTCCGGGGAAGTCAGCCTCAGCCTGCTTTTAGGATTTGCCGTTAACGTCATGCGGGGCGGCGCCGATCGCGCCAGGGGGTTGCGTTGCTGATCAAATCATTCATCCGCCGCACATTGGCTACGCCTTGCGTGCTGAGCCATTGCCGCAGCGCCTGAACGCCGTGGCGCGCATAAACCGGGACGCCGTCCTGCCACATCGCGCGTCCGCACAGCACGCCTGAGTATCGCGCGCCCGCCTCATTGGCCAGGCACAGAGACGCGAAAAACGTCTCGGTGGAGACTCCGGCGCTTAAATAGATGTAGGGACTGCGGGCCTCCGCATCGATAGTGCGAAACCAGTTCAGCGCCTCCTCGCGTGAATAAGCAGTTTGCCCGCAATTGACTTCGCTTCCCTCGACGTACGCCGCCGCGACCGGGAACTCCACCTTGAGCACATCAACCTTATAAATGTCGCGGAAGAACTCCCGCATCATCTCGCGAACCAAAGCCGGCTTGGCTTTGGCAAAATCAAAATCCGACATCGGCGCCCGCCCCGAGACTACGGGATCATACAGCACAGGCTCAAGGAAAAATGGGATGTCCTGCGCCTGGCATTCATTACCGATGCGCTCGATGAGGGCTTTTTTCTCTTCGTTGGCCGCCCGATCATCCAGCGGGGAATAATGCAGCAGAATCTTTATGCCGCTCGCGCCGGCTTCTTGTAATTTGCGCACAGAGAGTTGCGGCATGAGCGCCAGCATCCGGTTCGGGCGCGGATTTTCGTAGCCATCAAGTTCGTACGCCAGTAAGAGTCCGCAGTCTGTTGCGCGCAGGCCCGCTGCTTCCATTCCGTATTCGGGGTCGAGAAGAATTGCACTTACATGAGGCGTCAGGATCTCGGCCACCGCGCTCTTGAATTCCGTCAATTTCGCGTCGCAGATATCATTCGGCGAGTGCGATGCCGCATTCGCAATCATCCTTCTCAGGCTCTTCCGCTGGTCCATGGCCAGAGCGGCAATGACGCCGTTGGATGTTGCGAGTAAGTCGAGCCTCTCAGAACTATCCATATCAATTTGCCTCTTTATAACTCGGAAAACAATGTTGAAGCGATCACTAAGCGCGCCGATTCGTAAGACCGGCGGCGACACACAAGGCGGAGATGTCCCCAATCTGTTTTCCGAGCCCTGCCCGCACTACCATGCAGGTTTTCCCGCTTTGAGGCAGAGCTTCCCGGCGCATGGAGTTTAATGCCGGATCAAACAGCAGATCGCCCAGGCGCAATGCCAGACCTCCGATAATGATCCGTTCAGGGTTGAGAAGGTCAACCAGAATTGCGAGCGTCTCGCCTAGCCTCTCGCCCGTCTTGCGAATGATCTGCTGCGCAACCGCATCGCCTTGAGCGGCGGCGTCACCAACCATCTGCGCGGTGAGTTGTTGCAAATGATGGTTTTCGGAGAGCGACGTATGCGTCCCAGACTCGATTGCCGCGGCAACCGCATCCGCTGCGTGAAGCGCCATGCCACGCCCGCTGGCCCATCCCTCCACAGAACCGGCCTTTCCATAGCCCACGGGCCCGGTCTCGGTAAGACGAAGGTGGCCAATTTCGCCTGCAAGTTCATTCGCGCCGCGATATAACTCGCCATTCAAAATAAGTCCCGCGCCAAAGCCTGTTCCCATGGTCAGGAAGATGACGTTCTGGCATCCTTGGCCGGCGCCGTAGCGATGTTCCGCCACCGCGCCCGCATTGGCATCATTTTCTACCAGACAGGGTACGTGGAACCGCTCTTCCAAAATGTCTTTGATCCGAACGTCGTTCCAGTTAGGCAGATTGGGCGGCGACTGAATCACGCCGCGCACGCGGTCCAACGGCCCTCCGCAACTTACTCCAATGCGGAATGAGGATGGCTTGCCGACGCGCTTGAGCCCACACTCGATGAGTTCATGGATTTTTTGGAGCGCATGCTCCGGTCCCTGATCGGGCTGCGTAGGAAACTCTTCTCGAAAAAGAATGCGGGGAAGCTCTTCAGCAATTGTGACCGCCGTCTTCGTCCCGCCAATGTCCACTCCAACTAGCATGAAAGCTCCTTGCACCTTCTTGTCGCGGCGTTCCTGTTTGCTGCGTCTACTCTTCGAGTGCGTTCACTTCGGTGACTTTGCCTGTGTGCGGATTCACGCGAAGCGTCTTGATCTCAAAGGGATGAAAATCGCCGGACCACTCCGCGTGCGCGAAACGAAGATCGATGCGGGCCCGGCTTGCTACTCCCTGAGTTTCGTAGGCGCGGACGATGATGTCGTTGCCGTCCTCAGCCTGCTTGATCGTCGAAACAATGATGTCCGAGGCGTCCACGTCCAGAAAACTTCCGAACTCCGGCAGCGTGCCGGGGTGAATGCCCTGATAAATGATCGGGGTTTCCGCGACCAGCTCTTCGGCCTTGCGGGCCAAATCGACCTTCTGCCAGTTGTTCGCGTGAGGGACGAGCTCGATCCGGAACTTCTGAAGTCCCTGGTCCATCCACTGATAATCGATTCCGGGCAGGAGTTTGGCCGGCTGATGATGAGCGAATACGGCTGACCGCGCTACGGAGAGACGCATTTCGCTGCCGTCCACGCTGTATCCATACTTCGCGTTATTGATAAGCGCCAGACCATATTCATGTCCGCTGGAAGTGCCGGACACGTCGATCCATCTCTGGCCGGGGTCCTCATCTCCATTGGTTCCGCGCTCGATGGCCCCATAGGGAATCTCATACGTCGCCTGCGGCGAACCCACGTTCACCGGCAGGGCAAACTTGAGCATTTTCTGGTGCTCATGCCAATCGAGCGCCACCCGGACTTCCAGGTTCCGGCTGTTCGCATACAGCAGGTAATCAAGCGTGAGATGCGAATTGTGATAGGAATACTTCTCGCGCACACGCACGCGAAGCGGCCCATCCTCAACCACCTTGATGTCCTTCAGCGCGAAGCTTCCAACCACGTCAGTGTAGGCGCGCACATCGTGACTCCACGTGTCGCTTGGGTCGTTGATCACAAGCGCCCGCATCCCTCCCGCCTTTTGCAACACCTGCCACTGATTGTCCTTGTCGAAAATGCCGATGTTGCCATCCGCGAAAAACTGGACTTTCAGGTGGGCATTCTCCATCTCGTTGTTGCTGACGCGGAGCGCAGGGTCGGGACGCAACGGCTTAAAACCCGGATCGGGGCGCAGACGGATCTGCCGGTATCCCATCGGCGGGACCTGCACCACCGCCGCAAGCCGAACGCGGTCGCTTACCGTGGTCGAAGCTTTGACCCACTGGAACGGAATTGGGTGGCCGGATTCATCTTCCAAAATGGACGGATTTTTGGGCTTCCATCCAAGGTCATATTCAATTGGCAGCTTTGCCGCCCACGAATGCGGATTGAAAACGACCAGGTATTTTGAGTCTGGGTCCGTGGTGGGAATTTGCCATGCCAGTTTCTGCGCCGCAAGATACATGGTTTCGCGCGCGATGTCCCGCGCTCGTCCGTAGCCGTCTCTTTCAGCTTCAAAGTACGAGGGAAGCGTAGTTCCGGCGAGGGCGTCGTGAAATTGCAGCAGAAGAACCTTCTTCCACGCGGTAGTCAATTCCTGTTTGGGATAATTTGCGCCCCACACCACGCTGCCAATGGACGCAATCTTCTCAGCCGTAATCAGGTCCGACTCGGTGACGCGGTTCAGCTTCTTGATTTCGGATCCTGCCGTGTAGCAGCCGACCGAGTGATGTTGCAGGTCGCCTATAACAACGGGAAGGTTTTCGGTCAGGCCGCGCTCCCGGACCTCGGCGAAGTAGCGGTCAGGCGTGCTGAAGAGCAATTGCGGGGCGCCCTTCTCGCCCTGAATGCGTTCAATGGAGCGAATGCCTACTTTCGTTGGCCCGCCACCATGGTCGCCCACTCCATAAAATTCCATGTCGTCGCGCACGCGCTGGCCATGGAGCAACTGAATCTCTTTCAGCATGTGGTCGCGGACATCGCCGAAATCGTTATAGGAATAAGGAATCCGAAAGGTCAGCGCCTTGGTTCCATCGATCCCCTGCCACCAGCAGAGGTTTGAAGGAAGCTGTTTCTCGGTGGGACCGGGCCTCATGAAAACGTAGTCCCGCATCCCCTCCAGCTTCAGAATCTGCGGCACATTTCCGTTATGGCCAAAAGAATCGGGATTGTAGCCGACGGTCGCCATGCGGCCAAACAGTTTTTTGAGCGTGCGCTGGCCGTACAGTCCCTGGCGGATGAGCGCTTCCCCGCTGGGCATATTCACGTCCGGCTCAACCCACCATCCGCCAACAAGATCCCAACGGCCCTCTTTCACCCGCTCGCGAATTTCGGCCAGCATCGCGGGATCGCTCTCGGCAATCCATTCGTAAAATTGCGAGGAACTGGCTGTCATCGTGACCTGCGGATTTTCTTTTAACCGGTCGAGGGCGGAACGGAAGGTGCTATGAACGACGGAATTGGTTTCAGCTAATGGCCACAACCATGGCGAATCAATATGAGCATTGCCGATCATGTGCAGCCGCAGACCCGCCGCATCGGGAGGCCATTGGTCGCCTCCCTTCGCTGAAGTGCTGGTAGCTGATGTTTGAGACATGGACTGCATGCCGCCGGCAATCAGGAAAAGAATGATAACTAAGACCGTCAGACGATAGCGATTTGAATTCCCGTGCATTCTGCGCCCCATGTTTGGCCTGAGAACGATTGACGAGCGAGCAAAACCATGTTGGAATCGATTCCAGTCAATGGCACTCTAACAGTACGAAATCTATAGAATGGTGTCAAGAGGCACTTTATAATCCTTTCAGCCGTCCTCCGGTACGCTCTCTCCTCGCTTCCAGCGGACGGCTTCAAACACACACAAAATGAATCGCACGCGAAAGAAAAATAAGAACTCCGCACCAGCGCTGGCGGATGTGGCCCGGATCGCCGGCGTTGGTTCCGGCACGGTATCGCGCGTCATTAACGGCGGCAAAAATGTGAGCCCCAAGACGCTCGCGCGCGTGCGGGCTGTTATGGAAGAGCTTGGGTATCAGCCGAGCTTTGCGGCGCGAACTTTGAAGGGCGCGCCCACAAATACCATCGGTTTAATTGTTCCGACCGTCGCCGACCCTTTCTTCTCGTCGGCCGCAGCCGCCATTCAGGAAGTCGCCAGCCAGCATGGAGTCCTTGTTTTGCTGGCTTCCTCGGAGAACGATGCGCGGAAGGAGGAGCAGGAGGTAAGCGCGCTGATTCAGCGACGCGTTGACGGGCTGATCATTGCTCCTTCAGCGGACAGCGCTCCGGCGCTTGTGAAAAAAGTGACGTTTCCTGTTGTCTGCTTTGACCGTCCTATTCGCCACGCGGGCCTCACGACCGTCATGGCAGACAATTACGGCGGCGCGCGGGTTGCAACCGAACACCTGGTTGACCGCGGTTACAAGCGGATACTTTGCGTAGGCGGATATGGCGGTTTGATGACCAGCCAAAAACGATTTGAGGCGCACAAGGATGTGGTCCAGCAGGCCGGTCTTCCGTATCTGGCTGAGACGCAGGCAGAGGACTTTATTTCAACGCAATCAGCAATTCTGCGGCACGTGCGCGGCTCGGAACGGATCGACGCCATCTTTTCCACCAAGAACACCACGACCGTATACATCTACAAAATCCTTAAGGAACTCGGGATTCGTATTCCCGGACAGATCGGTCTGATTGGCTTTGACGATTTCGATCTCGCCGAAGTTCTTGAACCCTCCATCAGCGTTGTGCGCCAACCCATCACACGCATGGCGACGCGCGCGGCGGAGATATTGTTTGAAGAGATGAACGACCCGAAGTCCGCGCACCAGAACATCACACTGGATGTTGAACTGGTCCTGCGCGGCTCCTGTTAGGCTTCCCGTTTATTTCACCTTGACACAAAGCTTTTTCAGACAGACGATGGGAAGACATGGCATCGATTCCAGCCACACGGGCACGCGCACCGTTATTTTCCATCGTTGCTGGAGGCGCGCCTTCACCGGAACGGCCGCGACTTAGCTTTTGAGCAATCCGTTTATGAGCGAGACAACAGCTTCCATTTTTTCGCGGAGAGGATTTCTGAAAGGCGCGGCGGCGGCCCTGATAGCGCCTTCCGGAGCGCCTCTTTCCTTTCCGGCGCGAACGGCCCCGCCATTCTCCACCTCGAACAGCCCCGTTCGCCTTTCAGAGAATCTGTATCTGTTTGCCGACACGTGCAATGTGTATCTCATCCGCGATGGCGAGCATGGCCTGCTGATAGATTTTGGCGCGGGCAAAATACTGGACCACCTCTCCGGCCTCGGCGTCACTCAAATCGACTGCATTCTGCACACTCATTACCATCGGGACCAGGCCCAGGGCGACTGGCTCGCGAACCAGCGTGGCATTCCTGTTGCAGTGCCCGCGCACGAAAAACATTTCTTTGAGGATGCGGAGCGCCTCTGGTCAAGCCGTCGCATTTTCGACCTCTATGAAGTACGGAATGACTTTTTTTCCCTCACGCAGAATGTTGCCGTTTCCAAACTGCTGCACGACTACGAAACCTTTCATTGGCGCGGCTACTCTTTCCTGATTCAGCCGACGCCAGGACACACAATTGGCTCAATTTCGATGGTTGGACAAGTTGACGGGCGCCTGACCGCTTTTTCCGGCGACCTGATCTACTCGGACGGCAAGGTTCAGACGCTGTACGATCTGCAGTACGCATATCAGGAGCATGAAGGAGTGGATTTCTCTCTCTACTCGCTCACGGAACTGATCGCGCAGAAGCCGGCCCTTTTGTGCCCCTCGCATGGGCAACCGATTGAGGACCCCGCCGGGCCGATGGAGCATCTGAAGGCAAACCTGCTGGAGTGGTATCACTACTGGATACCGGCTGGAACGCCGACCTGCCAATTCAAAGCGACCGAGGTCAGCCCGCATCTGATCGCGCATCCTCTGCCGACTTCGACCTTCTACGCCATTCTGAGCCAGAGCGGCAAAGTCATGCTGATCGATTACGGATCGGCGAGCTGGCGCTTTTTCCAGAGCTTTCGCGACGCCATTGATGTGTACGGGCGTATGCGATTTGTGGAGCACAGCCTTAAGGCTCTGCAGGCCGACTATCACGTCACGGGGCTGGATGTTGTCATTCCCACGCACTATCACGACGACCATACGAACGGCATCGCGCATCTGGTGCGGAAGTATGGAACGCGGGTCTGGTGTTATGAAAATATGGCGGACATTTTCGCCAAGCCGCGCGGGCGAATTCTCGGCTGCATCCTCTCGGAACCGATCAAGGTAGACCGCACGTTTCGCGATGGCGAGAAGTTCCAATGGGAAGAGTACGAGTTCACCATGATGCACTCTCCCGGCCATACGGATTACCAGATGGCGCTCTTCACCACTATCGACGGGTGTTCTGTGGCCTTTACCGGCGACGCATTTTTCAACTACGACAAGGTGGACTTGCAGCACAACCTTATCTACCGCAACGACGTGAAGGTTGGCGACTATCTGCGTTCTATCCGCAATATCCAGCAGATGCGGCCGCGCATGATCGCGCCCGGACACGGCGAGCCTTTTCTCGTCACCGATCACATGGTCGAAGACTTTGCCGAGCGGGTCAAACGTCAGGATGAGATTTTTCGCACCCTTATCGCCGACCCAATCACGAATATGGGGCTCGATCCCGCGTGGGTGCAGATCTATCCCTATCAAGCTGTGGCGACGGCCGGCCAACCCTGCAAACTTGAGGTCCGCGCGCGCAATCATCGTCCAAAGGCCGTCACGCTCCAGGTCGCGCTCTGCCTGCCTCCGGGATGGACCAGCATGCCGGCAACAATTCACTTCACTGTTCCGGGAAATACGTCCGCGAGTCACCCGATGGAAATCACCATCCCGCACTCCGCGTATCGGCAGGACGAGCGTCGCGCAATCGCCGCCGACGTGGTAGCGGATGGCGTTCATCTGGGCCAGATTGCTGAGGCCGTGGTGGACATGTGCAGCCCCACAGACCTGCGCGTCACTTTGTAAGGAGACTATCCAATGAATCAGGAACAGGAACTTGCTACGGAAGAACAACTCGCATTGTTGGTCCAGAAGCAGCTAGGCATTTCCATTCGCACAATGCAAAGCGTTCTGGATGATCCGAATACCATCAGCACTTTGGTAGCAGCGGCTGGGTGCACGGCGGCAGCCATGCAGCAGGGCCGCAAATTGATGGTGGCCGGCAATGGCGGTTCCGCCGCAGACTCGCAGCACCTTGTAGCGGAGTTTGTTTCGCGCCTCACGGTTGACCGGCGCGCCCTGCCTGCAATCGCGCTCACGGTTGATACGTCGATCCTCACCGCGATCGGCAATGACTACGATTATCAGAATGTATTTGAGCGGCAGATTGAGGCTTTGGGGCAACGCGGTGACGTGTTTCTTGCCCTTTCTACTTCCGGAAATTCCAAAAACATCCTGAAAAGCCTTGCGTGCGCGCGCGCCATGGGTATCAAGACGATTGGGTTCTCCGGAAGTGGCGGCGGCCGCATGGCGGAGTTGTGCGATTACTCGGTTGTGGTTCCTTCCAGCGTGACGATGAACATTCAGGAGTGCCACATCGCGCTGGAACACATCTTCTGCATGCTCGTTGAGAAGCGCATCTTTGGCATGGGTTTTGGCGCGAGTTAGCCGGCGGTCTGCAAGCGCTCCTGCAATTCTTCCAGGCTCTGGCCCTTGGTTTCCGGATACACCTTCCACACGACGACCAATTGCACCAGCATCATGCACGCAAAGAAGAGGAATGGCGCGCCGCTCGAACGCTGCGCCATTACGGGGAAGGCAAATGCAATCAGCGCATTCATAATCCAATGGGAGCCGCTGCCCAGGCTCTGCCCTTTCGCGCGCACCTGGTTCGGAAAAACCTCAGCAATGTAAACCCAGATGACCGCGCCCTGCGAGGCGGCAAAAAAGAGAATGAATGCCATCAGGAACCACACCAGCAGGTCCGCATGGGAGTGGGTAAAGAAAATGGCGGAGACGAATGCCAGGCAAATTCCTGTTCCGACGGACCCTAGCAGGAGAAGGGTCTTGCGGCCTGCGCGGTCAATCAGCGCCATGCCGATGAAGGTGCCCACCAGGTTCATCAGCCCAATCAGCACTGATTGAAAATTGCCTGACAATCGGCTGAATCCGGCGAAAGAGAAAATGTCGGTCGCGTAATAAAGAATTGCGTTCACGCCGGCAAGTTGATTGAAAAACCCGATCGATACGGCCAGAAAAATTGGCAAGGCGTACTTCCGCTGAAACAGGGGCACGTTTGCCTCGCGATCAGTGGATTCGAGCGAAGCCCGGATGGAGGCGATTTCGGCCCCGGCATTCTCCGCGCCAAAATGCGAAAGTATTTGGAATGCCTCACTCCACCGGCCGCGCGTTGCCAGCCAGCGCGGACTCTGAGGAATCGTGTACAGCAGAACCAGAAACAGCAACGCGGGCGCGGCGGCAATTCCCAGCTCCCACCTCCACTCAAGCGCGCCGATCTTCAGGCTTGAAATGATGAAGTTCGACGAATAGGCCACAAGAATTCCAACGACGATGTTGATCTGGAACAGGCCCACCAGCCGGCCTCTCCACTCCGCGGGGGCCACCTCCGCGATGTACACCGGCCCCAGCACGGACGACCCGCCGATGCCCAGCCCGCCGATGAAGCGGAAGACAAGCAGCGCGCTCCAGTCCCAGGCAAAGGCGCACCCCAGGGCCGATATCACATACAGCACGGCCATTACTCGCAGCGCGGTACGCCCGCCAAGCCACTGGCCCAGCATGCCTGCGCCAATGCATCCTGCCACCGTGCCCCATAGGGCGATGGATACCGTAGTTCCGAGCAAAGCGGCGGAGAGATGAAACACGTTGGTGAGCTGCTGCGTTGTGCCTGAGATGACCGCCGTGTCAAAGCCAAACAGGAGCCCGCCCAGCGCCCCCACCGCGCTGCATCGTATAAGCTGCGTTGAAATCTTCACAAAACCTCGTCGCTTGAAGGAAAATCAAAAAATATCGACACCGCCAATTTTATGCGCGGCAAGGGGAACTGCGGGAATCGATTCCATGAATGCGTGAAGATTAGCATGGGCTTTGGTCCCGTCGACTGTCAAAATCGTTTGAATAACTGTTTGGATTTTTAGCAGGAGCGAAATTTTCCTAAGCTCGGAACCGATTCCATGAATATTAGACTTACCGCCGGAAGGCTCTTCACGCGCGACGCGGAAATCCTGTACCCCGTCATCGAAATTGACGAGCAGGGACGGATTGCAGCGATCGGCACCGATCCCAGCGCGCTTGCGGGCGACTCCACTACCCTCGCTGGCGCGCTTTTTGACGTCCACATGCACGGGGCCGACGGCATTGACGCAATGAATGCCGATAAGAACCAGATGCGTGAGTTGCAGCGCTTTCTGGCAACCCATGGTGTCGCGCATTTTTTGCCGACAACCGTTACCGCGTCGCTAGACTCCACGTTGCGCGCGCTCGAAAACATGGCCGACGCGATCGAGAGCGAGCATTTTGAGAATGAGGCTGTGCCCGCCGGTATCCATATTGAAGGGCCGTTCCTGTCCCATGCCAAACGGGGCATGCACCCAGCCGGGCATCTTCAGGCTCCGAGCATCAAACTTTTTGAGATCCTCCAGTCAGCCGCGAGAGGCCACATCCGGATGATGACGATTGCTCCCGAGCCGCAGGCGGGCCCATTCGCATCGGCGCAATTTGAGCGGGTGTCCGCGCTTGAGCTGATTCGTCACGCCGCCGGGCAAGGCGTCTCCTGTTCCATTGGACACAGCAACGCCAATGCCGCAGAGGCGCTGGCTGCCATTGAAGCCGGGGCCGTCTCCGCAACCCACACCTTCAACGCGATGCGCGCCTTCAATCATCGCGATCCCGGCATTCTTGGCGTGGTTCTTGATGACGATCGCATCTTTGCCGACCTCATTTGCGACGGAGTCCATGTGGCCCCCGAGGCCGTGCGTCTCTGGTGGAAGGCCAAGGGGCCGGAGCGCGCCATTCTCATCACCGATGCGCTGCCGCCTGCGGGAAAAGCGGAAGGCGAATACCTTGTGGGAGACGATTGGGTCACGGCTGGCCATGGCCGCGCGCTGGTCACTCGCGATCTTGCCCAAGGCAAAGAAACGCTCGCCGGCTCATTGCTCCTGCTCGATCAAGCGGTCAGCCATTTTATTGACGTGACCGCAGCGTCGCTGGCAGACGGCGTCCGGCTTGCGTCCGCCAATCCCGCTGCGATGGTGCAACGTCCGGAGATCGCAAGCCTCACGCCTGGTTCTTTTGCGAACCTCACGCGGTGGAACGTAAACGGCAATCTGGTCGCGTCCTACATTCGCGGGCGTGAGGTCAAGCGTTAGGAATGAGCTACTGCTTCGAATCGCCAGTTTGCAGCCGAAGCGTAACCACCTCGTATGGTTTCAGGTGGACCTGGACTGCATTCGACTGGACTTCCAGCGCGTGCAGGTCATCCTCAACAGCATTGCAGAGAGTCGCAGCGCGTAACTGGCGGCGGGGAATGCGAATCGTCGCTTCCGTCGCGCTCCCGCCAATTTCTTCCAGCCGCACAATCGTTCCTTTTCCATTTTCCCCCAGCTTCCAATCGGTCAGCACCACATCGTCGCCGTCCACTTGCAGAAAGCTCGCGCCGCTCTCAGGCAGCGGCCTTGCGGGATTGCCGACCTTGTCGGGCGGGATGACGCGATTCATCTCAAGCGGCTCCATGCTCTCCCAACCCAGCCTGGTAAATGCGGCGGGAGCAAACTGGTTCGTGCTCGTCAACACGTAGCGAAAGCTCAACTCACCGGACTGGCCGGCTTGATAGTTACCATTCCAGTAATTGTTCATCGTGTAGGAGAACAGCGTAGATGACTTCGCGGAAAACTTGTCCGGCCACGTCCCACGAACAATGTCGCCAAAGGTCGCCATGGGCGCGTCTATGGGAACGATGGCCACGGCGAGATTCTGGTCATGCACAGCCATCCAGTGCTGAACGGTGAACCATTCCGCGCTTGCGCCTTTCATCAGGTCTACTGACGGGTCGATCCATCCCTGCTGCAGGTCAAATGCAAAATGAGGTTGAGTTACAGCAACTGGAAATGCAAAGTAGACGCCCTCCTTTGCGGCGGTATATTGCTTGTCCATTGTGTAGTTCAGTTCAATCTTCTTTTCGCGGTCGAAGAGCAGCACCTCAAGCCGGACCAGCGGCGTATTCACGTCGCTGCTTTCGAGAACAATCGAATCTCCCCATGGCGTTTTTGTCGTTCCAAAATACTTGCCGTCATGCGCGGCATGAATCGTGAGCTTCGGCACCGGCAGGCCGGGATCGGAGTGAATGATGCGCGTGTCGCCATCGCCGCCGGTCACATACAGATATTGGCCGAAGCGGTACGCGCTGCTCTCATTCACAATTTCGCGATTCAATTGCTTGTCGAAGATGCTCTGGATTGATCCACTCTGGGGATCGATTTGCACTCGATAGAATCTGTTTTCGATCGTGGTCTGATGGCTCACCTGCTTCTGGTCGGGAACTTCCGCGTCACCCAGCTTGAAGTGAAGACACTTGTATCCCATGGCGGGGATGTCCGGAACGATGAATCGCGCGCGGGTGAAGCCTTCCTTCCTCCACAGAACCTCGGCTGGAATTTCACGCCCGGTGCTCAGGTCAATCAGGTGTTCGTGCTTCCGAAGGTCCGTCTCAATCAGAACGCTGCGCTTCCAGTTCAGGGCATTGAAGACCACCAGCGAGTTTGCTGGCACTTGAATCTGGTCAGCGATCTGGCCCATGGCGCGT